>JAZQFU010000204.1:0-6268 GCA_045539675.1 Clostridia bacterium
GCGGTTATTCTTCCCGCTGATGCTCTCTTGAATGCATCTATCATAATAAGAAGCTCCATAAGATTATCATTTACGGGATCGCAGGTGGACTGAACCACGAATACGTCCGAACCTCTGACGGTTTCGTTTATATTAACAGAAATTTCACCGTCCGAGAATTTGGAAACATTGCATTTTCCAAGCTCGATTCCTAAAATTGAGCTGATGTCTGCCGCCAGCTGCGGATTTGAGTTTGCCGCAAAGATTTTGATGTTTTTACCGTGTGCAATCATTTTTTATCCTCCGTATTTTATAATGCCTTATTTTAATTAACCGGCTTTGCAACCGGATTTTTTCATTAAAATCGGAAAGCTCACAGTCTGTTCGCTTTCCGATAAATCAGTATGACTACTCTGCCGTTTCTTCTTCACTGAGAACTCGTGAATATTCCGCAAGTATCTTCTCTTCAAGCTCAGCTCTCGCTTCAGCATTGATAGGATGCGCAATATCCTTAAATTCGCCGTCAGAAGTCTTTCTGCTGGGCATAGCAATAAAAAGCTTGCTCTGACCCTCAATAACCTTGATGTCGTGAACAACGAAGCAATCATCAAAGGTAACGGAAACAACCGCTTTCATCTTGTTGTTTTCCGATACTACTTTTCTGACACGGATATCTGTGATGTTCATGAACTGTCACCTCCCTGAATAAGTCGATAAGCGTTACCGATTCAGGAAGGATAGCCCCGTAATATCTCCTTCCTTGCCTCGCTGATGCATGAAAACTGAAAATATCTCCGGAAGCTTATCGCTAAAACTGTTTCGTAATTTATGTATTCATTAATCTGATATCATACATTATATACTATTTTTTTTCATTTGTAAATATTTTTCACGAATTTTCATAAAAATATTGATTATTTTTTTTTATACTTATATAATATATAGAAAAAAACGTTAAATTGGAGTGTATTTTTTTGGAAATAAAAGAAATCCTTGAAAGGAAAAATTCATCAATTCACTTTATCGGCATAGGCGGAGTAAGTATGAGCTCACTTGCAAAGCTTCTTTTAAGCGACGGACACGTTATTTCCGGCTCCGATTATTCCGATAATGCCAACATAAGAGACCTTAAGGAAAAGGGAGTTACGGTATACCCGGTTCAGGCGGCGGAAAATATTAAAGACTACGACCTTGTTGTTTATACTGCGGCGGTTAAAAAAGATAATCCGGAGCTTTCCGAAGCACTATCTTCGGGAATCCCCACGGTTGAAAGATGTATACTTCTCGGAGAAATGATGAGGCAGTATAAAATCCCCGTAAACATTGCCGGAACCCACGGAAAAACCACCACCACCTCCATGACCTCACATATTTTCGTAAAAGCAGGTCTTGAACCTACCGTAAGCATCGGCGGCGACTGCCCTTCCGTAGGCGGAAACCTTTATATCGGAAACAAGGAGCTTTTCATATGCGAGGCGTGTGAATACGTGGAAAGCTTTCTTGAGTTTTATCCATATATTTCCGTAATACTTAATATTGAAATGGATCATCCCGACTATTTCCGTGACCTTTCTCATATAAGCGATGCATTTTTAAAATTCGCAAACCGTGCATCCCATATGGTTTTATATAACGGTGACGATGAAAACTGCAGAATACTCGAAACAATCAAAGACAAAGAGCTTTATACCTTTGGCAAAAACCCCGCCTGCGACTTCAATGCAAGAAATATTTCTGTAGATTCAAGAGGCTGTTATTCCTATGATCTGTATAGAAAAGACGAATTTCTTATAAGAATCAGAAATAATGTTCCGGGGGAATACAATCTTTATAATTCCCTTGCCGCTTCGTCAATTGCCGTGCTTTTCGGAGCAGGTGCAAAGGCTGCCGCAGATGCTCTTTCAGACTTTGGCGGAGCAAAACGCCGCTTTGAGTTCAAGGGCAAATACAAGGGTGCGGATATTTATGATGACTATGCCCATCACCCCACCGAAATTGCTTCTCTTTTAAAGGCGGCAGAAGCGATGGAAAAGAAAAGACTTTTCGTTGTTTTTCAGCCTCACACCTATACAAGAACCAAGGAGCTTTTTTCTGATTTCGTAAGCGTTCTTACCGGAGTTGAAAATCTTATTATAACAAAAATATTCCCTGCAAGGGAAAAGGATATTTACGGAATAAGCTCTGAAATGCTGGGTGCAGAAATCCCCGGTGCAAGGGTTATCAACGATTTTAAGGAAATTGAAAACTACCTGAGAGACGAGCTTAAGGAAGGTGACCTTCTTATTACCGTCGGTGCGGGAGAAGCGGATAAAATCGGAGAAGCGCTTATTAATGCGGAAGAATAAAAGAACAATGTAAAAAAGGATGCTTCAGCCTGAAGCATCCTTTTTTTATATCAGAAAACCGTATTTATTCTTTTAAAGCTTCGAATATGGTGCATACAGCAGAATCAATATCGGAAATAAGATGGTCTGTACGTATGCAGGCATCGGTACACAGAGGAAGAAAAACCTCCGTTGCGGTGCCCTTATGAGTATCATTGACGGTATATACCTCTCCGCCGTTTTCTTCAATCCATCTTACGGCATCTGAAATCCCCACACCGGCAAGCGATCTGAAGCATTCAAGACCCGAAGGAATCTTTCCGTCGGAATAAAGTCTTTCAAAGGTCTTCTCTGAAAGCCCTATTCCGTTATCAACAATCATAATTCTGACTCTTTTTCCCGATTGCCTTACGGAAACATTTATTCTTCCCCTTCTCCCTGATGCAATAACGTTCTTTATTGCCGCAACAAGAAGAACGGAAAGCGCTCTTCCGATTTTCATATAGTCTCCGTAAACACCGTAGTTCCTGAGAGTGCTGAAATTAACGGTCACCGGATAGTTTTCCAGAAGAAGATAGCTTTTTGCTTTATCGGTAAGAAGCTCCGCAAGTCTTCCTATTCCGAAAGCACAGTTCACCTTAACGAAGCCGCCGCCCGAATCCGCAAAATCGGTTATTGCTCTTCCCTCACGGTGCTCCATTATTTTAACGGTCTTTCTTATGGTTTTTACGCTGGAATAAAGCTCACTGTCTTTTCTTATGAGCGCAGAGCTTTCAAGCATCCGCAGCTGCTCGCATAAAAAGTCAATTCTTCTGGTGAGCTCCTGCTTATAGATTTCTGCCTTTCCCATCATCATGGGATCATAAATCTTTCCTTCCTCCATAAGCCATTTTTCTTCATCCTGAACATTTTTTTCAGAAAAAATCACAAATTCATCATTCTGCTCATCTGTTACTTTTCTTACTTCGAACTCCTTTTGCTTTCCGTCAAAAAGAGTCAGCCGGATGGTGGAAATTCCGCCTCCGGTTGACTCTTTTAATACTCTCTTTATCTCGTTTTCGGGCATAAAGGCATCCATAGGCTTTCCTAACAATGAAAATCCGTAGCTGTTGAATCCACGTTGCGCTGCTTCATTGGAATCCACAAGATACCCTTCGCTGAAAACCAGAACCATCCCTCCGAAGCTTTCGAAGGCAAAATTCATTTAGAACTTTCTTCTCTTTGTATAATGAGTATGAAGCTGCTCGTGAGCCTTGTGGCTTCCGGGCTCGCCGTAATACTCCTTATAAAGCATATCAATTGCGGGATTTTCGTGAGATTTTCTGATTTTTGCACTCTTATCCTCACTGTATAATGCACCTGCTCTTAATACCTTAAGGTCGTGCTTGGAAAGATAATAAGCATCGTGGATAGGCTGACCGCCGCCGCATACACAGCCGCCGGGGCATGCCATAACTTCGATGAAGTCAAACTTCTCTTCTCCGCTCTTAACAGCATCAAGAATCTTTCTTGCATTCTTAAGACCGTGAACAACACAGATATTAACTTCTTTGCCTGCAACGGTAAGAGTAGCTTTCTTGATTCCTTCAATACCTCTTACTTCTTCAAAGTCAATCTTCTCAAGAGATTTTCCTTCGAGGATTTCGGTAACTGTTCTTAAAGCAGCTTCCATAACACCGCCGGTAGCACCGAAGATAACACCTGCACCGGTAGCTTCACCGAAGGGATCGTCGAATAAGCCGTCTTCAAGTCCCTTAAAGTCGATACCTGCGGATTTAATCATTCTTGCAAGCTCTCTTGTAGTGATGGAAACATCTATATCTCTTACTCCGTTATTTGAAAATTCTTCTCTTGAAGCCTCAAACTTCTTGGAGGTACAGGGCATAACAGCAACCACGAAGAGGTCTTCGGGCTTAATGTTATTCTTTTCACAGTAGTAGTTCTTTAAAACTGCGCCGAACATTTCCATAGGAGACTTAGCAGAAGAAAGGTTTTCTGTGAATTCAGGATAATAATGCTCACAGAATTTAACCCAACCGGGGCTGCAGGAAGTGATTAAGGGGAGGTTTTCACCGGAGGTGAATCTCTTTATAAACTCAGTTCCTTCTTCCATAATGGTAAGGTCAGCAGCTGTATCGGTATCGAATACCTTATCAGCGCCAAGCTCTCTTATAGCGGTAATCATTTTTCCGGTTACTGCAGTACCTGCTTCGTATCCGAATTCTTCACCGAGAGCAGCTCTTACTGCGGGAGCAGTCTGGAATACAACAGTCTTGGAAGGATCCTTGATTGCGTTCCATACCTTAGCGGTATCATCCTGCTCGGTTAAAGCACCTGTGGGGCATGCTGTGATACACTGACCGCAGAATACGCAGGGAACATTATCCATTGTCTTATTGAAAGCTCCGCCGATGCTGGTAATAAAGCCTCTGTCTCTTGCAGTGATGCAGTCAACAGTCTGATTTTCGCAGGCAGCAATACATCTTCTGCAGAGGATACATTTATTATTGTTTCTTACAAGTGAAGGAGAGGTAGCATCAATTTCAAGATCGAGTCTTTCACCTTCAAATCTTAATTCGTTAAGACCGAATTCTTCAGAAAGCTTCTGAAGTTCGCAGTTGCCGTTTCTTACGCAGGTAAGACATTTCTTATCGTGATTTGATAAGATAAGCTCTAAGGTAGCTTTTCTTGCTTCTCTTACTCTGGGAGAATTGGTTAATACTTCCATTCCCTCGGAAACGGGATATACGCAGGCAGCCTGAAGAGCTCTTGCACCTTTAATTTCAACAACACAGATTCTGCAGGCACCGATCTGGTTAAGATCCTTCAGATAACAGAGAGTGGGAATATGAATATTTGCCATTTCTGCAGCCTGAAGAACGGTATAGTCGGAAGGCACCTGAAGACTTTTTCCGTTTATAATAACATTAACTGTAGACATTTTCTTTTTCCTCCTTACTTCTTTACTATTGCTTTGAAGTGACACTTGGATTCACAAACGCCGCACTTGATACATTTAGCAGTATCGATGGTATAGGGCTTAACGCCTCTTTCGCCTTCGATTGCACCAACGGGGCAGTTTCTTGCACAAAGTCCGCACTGCTTACACTTGTCTTCCTCAATAACATAAGAAAGAAGCGCTTTACATACTCCTGCGGGACACTTCTTATCCACAACGTGAGCAACATACTCATCTCTGAAATAACGGAGAGTACTTAATACAGGGTTAGGAGCAGTCTGACCGAGACCGCAGAGAGCCGATTCCTTAATAGAGTTACTTAAGGTTTCGAGCTTATCTATATCTTCAAGGGTTCCCTTACCGCTTGTAATCTTATCAAGAATTTCAAGCATTCTCTTTGTACCGATACGGCAGGGTGAGCACTTACCGCAGGATTCATCAACGGTAAACTCAAGGAAGAACTTAGCAATATCAACCATACATGTATCCTGGTCCATAACGATAAGTCCGCCGGATCCCATCATTGAACCGATAGCAATAAGGTTATCGTAATCAATGGGAACATCAAGATGCTCCTTGGGAATACATCCGCCGGAAGGTCCGCCGGTCTGAGCCGCTTTGAATTCCTTACCGTTGGGGATACCGCCGCCGATATCGTAAACAACTTCTCTTAAGGTTGTTCCCATGGGGATTTCAACAAGACCTGTGTTATTGATTTTTCCGCCGAGAGCGAATACCTTTGTACCCTTGCTCTTTTCGGTTCCCATTGAAGCGAACCATTCAGCGCCGTTTAAGATAATGCTTGTGATATTAGCATAGGTTTCAACGTTATTAAGAAGAGTGGGCTTGCCGAAGAGACCTTTAACTGCAGGGAAAGGAGGACGAACTCTGGGTTCACCTCTGTGACCTTCGATTGAAGTGATAAGAGCAGTTTCCTCACCGCAAACGAACGCACCTGCTCCGAGTCTGATATCAAGGTCGAAGTCAAAGCCTGTATCGAAAATGT
>JAZQFU010000205.1:0-3376 GCA_045539675.1 Clostridia bacterium
ATTTACCGTCACCCCAATATCCACGGTTGGTGAATGCCATATAGGCATTGTGATTATTAGTTACCGAAAGGATATTATCATAGAGAGTTCCGGTTGCCCAGAAGCCGTGATTTTCTGTTGCCTGATTGGACGCATCGACAACGCTGTCGGTAAACACTATAGGTCCTGTGCTTGAGGATGTTGTTGTATAGTCATGTCTTCCGTCATATGAATAACATCCGGAGAATAACTGCTGACTTCCTACTGCTCTGAAGGAATAACGTCTTCCTCCGGCTATCTTGGAAATCGGTTCAAGATAAGAACAGTTTTTAACAGTTACCTGTCTTGCACCGTTTGCCATAGCAACCGCCGACATCATAAAATGCTTTGCACTTATATCTCTTACATAGCTGTTTTTTACATTCGAATACCATATTGCGGTATGAGCGTGATTCTCATCGGTGGGAGTACCGTCATAGTAAGATACAACCCTTAAATTTTCAACACCGATATGCTCAAGTCTTCCGCTTTCATCAATCTTATATATATAAGGCTTGGAAACGGTCATCTGGAGAGGAATGTAAAACGGCATATCAAGAGTGAGGGTATTCCCTTCTATAGCCGTGATGACTCTTTCCATATCCATATTGAAATCACCGTCATGCCAGTATGTATACTCACCGTTATAACCAAGTACACCTTGCATTCCCATTGCTTTAGCCCATTCCTCGGTACAATGGTGATGAATATTGATTCTGTCCCCGACCTGATAATCATTTATTTTATCTTCTTCTATGGTTATCGTATAGCTGCCTGATTCCACATAATCATCTGTGATAAGAGCATCCTCGCTCACCTTTACAGGAGACTGGCCTGATGCAAATATCAATGCATGCGATGTGGGATCGGTTGCATATATAACCGTACCGTCAGGTCCCTGTCCTTCACCGGCTAAAACGATACCGCTTCTTAAATAAAGCCCTTGTTTGCTGATATTATATCTGCCCGCTTTGAGCTTTACCACCTTAAAACGGTTATCGGGAGAATTATTATACACATCATCTAATATTTTCTGAAGTCTTTCGGTATCATCCGCTTCAATGTCACCTGATGGTTCAACCACTGCCGCAACGGGAAGCTTCGAGGAATCAGGAAGCTCATATTCTCCGTTATAGAAGCCGCTGTAAGAAAAATCGCCGAGCTTATCGTTATGTTCATTGTATGTATTATATACAAGCTTGTCGCCGACAGGCTCAATTATTTTTGAATTGACACTTTCCTTCTGCTCGGGAGGAATGATATTTAAAGGTGTAGTTGACTTCACAATACCCTTATATACCTTTATATCATCGTAATAGCCTATTCCGATATTTGCTCTTCCGGTTGCAAGCGTAACCTTTGCATTTACGGCTTTCTCGGGAGCGTATGCACTGGTTGTTACGACATTAAAGCTTCCGTTTGCACTGATGGTAGTATCGGTTGATGCAATTTCTTTTCCCGAGGCATCAAAAAATTTAATATAATGCCCTACTGTTCCGGTCTGAGCAAATACCTGAGAAATTACGGTATATGCTTCTTTAGGTTCTACAGGAAAAGGAGGTCCGTATAAAACAACTGCATCTTCTTTGGAGTCATCGTATATGTGCATTGCATTTCCCGAAACGGAATAATCCTTCTGAAGCCAAGCTTTTTTCTGAGCGAAGGCATTGGCTGTCCAGCCGTTAGGCATATCGAATACATATTTATCGAAATTCTCACTATAAAGAACTTCACCGTCAGCATATGCCGAAAAAGCGGGTATTAATGCCAATGTCATTGCAAGCACAATGAATATGGATAATATTTTCCTCATAAACAGCCTCCTTTTATATTTTTTCTTTTATGAACACAGTATTTGTTTCAGTATTAATATTAATTTCCGCATCAAACTGATTTGCCAGATATTCAAGAGGAACCATCAGTCTGCCGTTAACCGTCATTGGCATAAAATCATATTCGAGATATCTTTCTCCGAGTGAAGCGATACCTGAATTTTTTTCTATACTGAAGGATTTATCATCCCTTCTTACAATGGCGGTATCGGTATCGGGATTCCATAAAACCTCCGCAAGAAGCTGTTCGGAAACTGCTCTTAACGGAACCATAACAAATCCGTTAGACATAACCGCAACGACGTCAGCTTCTAAATTTCTGCCGTTAACATATACATCTAAGGGCATTGCTCTGTCTGTAAGACCGCTTTCGATATTTGCATATGTATCATAAGAAATAACCGAGTCATCCTTCACAGGATGAATTCTATCATATTCATAATGGCTTTCAAGATAAGCAGCATTACCTTTTGATTCGTTAACCGTAACAAAACGGTCTGCACATTTCGTACCTTCCACTCCCCTTATGGTCTGTGTTGCATAAATTTTATGCACTCCGTCATCAAGAGGAAGAGTTAACGAGAAAGTATTATTTTCATTATTTAATGCTGCGGTATATTTAACATTATCAACATAAACATTCACTTTTTCCGCAATGCTTAGTTTAAGACCTTCAATAACAACACTGTTTGTATCAAGAAGTTCTTCTGCTCTCGGTGAAGTTATTACCGGAGCTGTTGGTTTTGCATTTCTTCTGTCAGCAGTAAGCCTTCTTGCAAGCTGTGCATTATAAAGACTTCTTGGAGTTACCGTTGTATCAGCAGACTCAACATAACAATCACCTGCTATTGAAGAATTTTCATATGTTTTAAAGTTATCCTCACTTGCAGATTCGATGCCATTTCCAAAGTTTACTTTATATATACCTTTTGCAAAACCAAGACTTTCACGGTAATTTGCTCTTGCTTCTTCATCACCGTAATAACCCCACTGCCCTGCAATAAAATTATTGTAGTTCATAGGAGGCTTATTTCCAACAATCAACGGAAACATACAGTTCCACGCTACAGTTCCGACACCTGCCCAGCCATGAGAGCCTCCGGCATCACCGTATTTTCCGCGGTTTGAAAAAGCCATATATGCCTTTGAAGCATTTCCTATACTTAAAATGTTATCATATAAAGTACCTGTTGCCCAATAACCGTGATTTTCAGTAGCCTGATTGGATGAATCTACCACTGAATCAACAAATACAACCGGTCCTGTACTCATTCCTGTTGTTGTGTAATCATGTCTTGCATCATATGAATAGCAACCCGAAACGAGAATCTGCTGAGCTTTTCCAACACAGAATGAATAACGGTAACCGCCCGCAACCGGCGATAACGGCTCAAGATATGAACAGTTTTTAACCGAAATTTGTTTTGAGTCGTTTCTTATGGTTACAGCACTATACTTGAAATACTTAGTGCTTACATCTCTTACATAGCAGTTTTTTGCATACTGAAATACAATTCCGGTATTTG
>JAZQFU010000206.1:0-24037 GCA_045539675.1 Clostridia bacterium
GTGGGACATGAGGATGTATTATCAATCTTTCTCACTCTGGAAACAGCGGCAAAGGAATTTGCGGTTAACTATGTAGTTGCCGGAAAATCCACCGATGCAGACTGGCAGGCATGGAAGGAAAAAACTAAGAATCTTAAGGTAGAAAGACTCATAGAGATTTATAATAAGGTTCAGAAGAGATATAACGAAATGTAAGAAACAGCCTTCCGGAAAACATACGTATTTTTCCTGAAACGCTTGTTGCATTGCACTTAAAAGGGATGAAAAAGCATATGCTTTTTCAGCCCCTTTTTTAATATAAAAATGATTAATCAAAGATTTGAAAGCTTCTTTTTTCTGTACTGAGCGGGAGTTATTCCGAAATAATTCTTGAAAAGACGGTGAAAATATACTTCATTTTCGTAGCCTGCAGCTTTAGAAATCCCGGAGATATTAAGATTGGTATAATTAAGAAGCTCTTTTGCATAGCCGAGTCTTATGTCGGTTATGTATTTTACGGGAGTTATTCCGTATAAATCCTTGAAAATTTTCCTGAAATAATCTTCACTTATTCCTGATTTGGATGCAATATCAGAAATATTCAGGGAGTATTCATATATATTTGCTTTCATATATTCAAGAGAATTTTCAATCAGGGATATTTTACTTTCCTTTCGGCTTTTGTTGACACAGTCGGAAAGCAGGCTGCTTATTATATTGTATAAAAGAACCTTTTTTCTGATATGACATAAGGGTGCATTAAGATATGAAAGATTGACTATTTCTTTGAACATAGGTATGTAGTGTTTAAGATTTATATTGTTGAAAATATCCGGCATAAGCTTCAGGATGCTGTCTTTATCTGCACGAAAAGAAATATCAATAAATCTCCAGTGTGTATCCGTTCCGTTGTCAATTCCTTTTCCGCTCCAGATTTCACCATCCTTCAGGAAAAATATTGTTTCCTTGTCGACACGGTATTTTCGGGCATTTACCGTATATTCAGCAGAGCCTTCCATAACGAGAAAAAGAGAGTAAAAAAGAGTATGTGTGTTTTTTTTCTCCCAGTTAAGCTTGGTAACATTGGTATGATATGCCTCATAAATATCCGTTATGCAAAAATCAGCATCAATCAGTTCTTTTTCGTTCATATAATATATCACCTCTTTTTCTTTGAATTATAAGCCATGATTGAATATTATGTCAATACAAAATTATAATTTTGTCGTGAAAAGGTTATAAAACGTGAAATTTATAATTGTAAAGGAGAGGTGTGCATGGTATGATAAACAAAAAGGTATATTACGTCTCAGGAGTGGTTTTATGTTAAACATTAAAGATATTGACGCTAATTTCAAAATTGGGGATATTATTCCGGAGGATACTGTGCTGACGAGCGTTTTTGAAGCACCGATAAAGATCGAAGGTCTGTATAATCCGGTTGAAACCCGAAAGTATTTAAGAATGCCGGAGAAGTATATTTCAATGGAAACGGTGAACGAAGGAACGAGACTGCTTATTGAGCATACGGCAGGAGGAAGAATCAGACTTGCAACGGATTCGCCTTATCTTACCGTTTCGGTTGAGCTTTCAGCTGTGGTTCGTGATTCTCATATGTCTGTTCTGGGTCAGTCCGGTGTGGATATATATATTGCAGAGCAAGGCTCCGCTTCTTATAATTACCGCAGATCGGCAATGCCGTCCGAGCTCACGAAAGACAGTGACCGTTTCTATAACGGATTAATAAAATTTTCTGATTATGATGATAAGAAATCCCATGAGGTTATGATTCATCTTCCTCTGTATAACGGAATCAAATCATTTTACATAGGTGTAAAAAACGGAAGCAGTATTATGGCTCCCGTAAGGTATAAATACGAGAAGCCCGTTTATTTTTACGGCGCATCCATCACTCAGGGCGGCTGTGCTTCAAGACCGGGAAATAACTACCCCAACCATCTTTCAAGATGGCTGAATACGGATTTTGTAAATCTTGGTTTTTCAGGCTCTGCCCGCGGTGAAAAGGAGATTGCCGAATATCTGGCAAGGACGGATGCTTCGGCGGTTGTTGTTGACCTGGATATAAGTATAAACGATATAGAAATATTCAGAAATACTCATTATCCCTTCTATAAATATATCAGAGAAGTAAATAAGGAGCTTCCGCTTATATTTATAAGCTTTCCGAAATATCCGAAAATTCATCACGATAAAACTTCAAGATACAGAGACCATATTATTTCAGACATGATTATCCGTGAAACCTGTATGAAGGCGTGGAGCGAAAATGACGAAAATGTTTATTATATTGACGGCGAAACACTTTTTGGAGTAGAAGACCAGGATGCATGCACCGTGGATTATTGCCATCCGAACGACTACGGATTCTATAAAATGGCAGAGGCAATTTACCCCGTGCTGAAAAAAGTTCTTGAAAAAAATGTTATTTAGGAGGATGTTTATGAAAAGGATAACCGCATTGATTCTTATTCTCAGCTTTGTGTGTTCTTTAACAACTTTTGCATATGATATTTCAAAAAATGATTATACGCCGGGAGAGGTTCTCTTTACCTCGGATTTTGAAATTTATAATGACGGCGAGCAGCCGACGGGAAACGGAAATACAAATGAGATATGTCCTCCCGAATGGATAAACGTTCCTTCAAGCACCGGTGGCGGCGTAGTTGAAGATGAAATTTCCGGAAATAAATACTATCGTTTTTATAACGATACAAATGCTAACGTGACTGCGAATTTTATTCAGTACTTCAATATGACTCTTCAGGATATAAAGGCGATGAAAATTGAATATGATGTGCGTACCATGGGAGTTGCCTTTTATTCAAGATGGAGAGATAATGTAGGCTCACAGAATACGTTCTTTATGAACCTTTCAAGAAACAGCGGTGATGTTTTTTCAAAAAACATTCAGCCCGAGGTATGGAACCATTTTGAGGTTATAATAGACGATAATAAAAATCTGATGCAGGTATGGGTTAACGGTATTCTTGCTACCGAAGAGCTTTTTCAGCAGGTATATACCAAAAATAAAACAATCTGTACTTTAACCTTTTCTGCAACTCTTTTCCCGGGAGACGAGGCTTTTCTGGATAACGTGAAAATCACAAAGCTTATACCCGGATACGATGAAAGTCAGGCGGTTGTTCAGGGTAGCGTGCAGAAAACGGAAATTGAATATAAGCCCTCTGAAAACGGTATGCCCCTGATAGGCGAGCAGATTGAGCTTGGCGAGCCTGCATTTAATGAAACAAGCACTCAGATCGGCGGCGGTCTTACAAAGCTGGGGCACAGAACCTATGTTTCAATGAATGCAAATCCGTCATATTTTAACGAGTATGATACACTTACCGGTCAGTATATAAGAAGCTTCCCCGTTAACGAGAGCAGCTTTTACTATGCATTTCAGGTTGGTTCGGATGGTATGCTCTATCATTCCGGCGGTCCTGAGATATATCAGTATGACCCCGAAACCAAGATAAATAAAAAAATAGAATCATATATAACAGATGCAACCGGCACTTCCTGGGGAATGAATCTTGGTGTATCGGGAGATAATACAAAGCTTTATAATGCTCATTGGATAAACAAATATTATAAAGAGGGCAAAGGAATGCCTGTTGCGGAGTATGACGTTTTAACCGGCAAAACCAATGTTTACTACGGTGTTGGCGGTGAGCTTAAATATACTCACGCTGCAACAGGAAATGAAGATTATATTTTCTGCTCCGGAGGCGATGATGCCGGAAGCGAAAGACTTATAAGAGTTGATAAGAAAACCGGGGAACAGCTTATATGGTATAATACCGATCCTGAAATTCAGGCCGGAAATATGGGTCAGTGTATTCTCGTTGGAGATAAGCTTTTCACAAGAATCAGAGCCTGGTCATTCTGTATAGATATTGATACAATGACCGAATTTGCAAGATTCCAGTCGGGAACAAGAGGAGGAAGACAAAGCGTATCCTATCCCAGACCCGGCGGGGACCCCAATATAGTTTATTATCCCATGCCCAACGATATCGGACTTATGGAGTTCAATATTCAGACCGGTGAGTCAAAGGAAAATGTAATTTACGAAAATCCCGTGAGCGAGCTTGGAAAAATGGAGTTCGGTCAGTGGATTCAGAAAAAAGACGGCACCTGGGCAATATATGCCTGCGTGAAGGATACTCACGTAGCACTTATAACTCCCGGAGATCCTCACGTTGAATATATTGAGCTTAAAGCTCCCTCATTAGGCTTCGGAACCACCGTTCAGCCTAACTACTATCATATAACAAGAGATGATATGCTTTACGTTGGCGGATACAGAGCCGGAATCAACGGCTTTGATCTTAAAACAAAAACTCCCGTATTTTCCGTTAAGCAGAATTCACAGCACGGAATTTCGGAAGCCAACGGAATGATTTTCTGCGGAACCTATTCAAGTGGTGCTTTCTATATGATAGACCCGGAGAAGCCGGTTGTTTTCGATTCGGGAAATCCAAAGTATATTTTTACCTCTGAATACGGATGCAGACATTATAACGTATCGGGCACAAATGCAGGCTTCTGTATGCACAGCGGTATTGCAGATTACGGTCAGCCTGAAGGAAGCGTAATTATGTCTACCTATGCGGACGGAGAGCCAAAGGTCAAGGAATACGGCGGAATTGCCCCGGGTGAAAACATTACCGGAATGTGCTATAAGGACGGATATATATACGCGGGCTCATCCGTAATGGTTAACCTTCAGGAGCCTCACGCTGAAGCGCGTATAGTGAAGCTTGATGCAAGAACCGGTGAGGTTGTTCTTGAAAAAACATATGAAATAGAAGGTCTTCCGAAAATCGGTACCTATGGAGAAATGGCATTCGGACCTGACGGTAATATTTATGTAATAGCAAATGAAGGCGTTACCCTTATGGTGGTTGAGCCTGAAAATCTTGAGCTTTTAAGATACAAGTCATATGCAAAGCAACGTGAAAACGGTGCATCGGTTGTTTCGCCCTGGATAAGATTCGGCGCAGAGGGCGTGCTCTATACCAATATGGGAGAACAGCTTTTCTCTGTTAATATTGAAACTCTTGAATCAGTTCTTCTTTGGGGAAATTGCGACAGATTCGCTATTGATAACGATGGTAATATCCTGAAGAGAAGAGGCGGAAACTCAACCGGTACGGTTCTTGTTGCAATGCAGGTTGACCAGAGGCAGAGACTTGATATAATGATCCGTAATGCTGAGAAATACTATAAAGAAGAGGATTATTCAAAGGTAAGCTGGAAAATGTTTGAAAATGCTCTTTCGGATGCAAAGAAAATCGATCTTAAAAAATCTACGGATGAAGAGGTAAAAGTGGCGGCAAGAAAACTAAGCTTTGCAATTTTCGATCTTCAGACCAAATACGATGAAGAAGCAGGCTTCGCCTATATCTTCGGCGGAAATCCTGCAGCCTTCGACGATATGAAGGGTTACGATGCCGAAACCTTAAAGGCAGTAAATACTCTTAAGCATTCAAAAATAATTTCAGGCTTAAGCAATAAGATTTTTGCACCTGAAAAGGCAATAACAAGAGCAGAGTTCGTGAAATTACTTGCAGTTATTGAGGGTTGCGACGATGAAATAACCGAAGCTCATGAATTTAGCGACGTTTCAAAAGACAGCTGGTATTATGATTACGTTCAGGTTGCTTATAAAAACGGCTGGATAGAAGGAAAATCATCAACGGAATTTGCACCTGAGGATATTATAACACGTGAACAGATGATTATTATTTTAAACAGAATCAAGCCGGATTCATTTGCACAGGGCGAAGCAGTTGAAACAACAAGAGCGGAAGCAGCGAAGCTTTTATATGACTATATGAATATATAGGTGGTAAGTATGAATAAAAGACTATTTTCGGTTCTTCTTGCTTTTGCTGCAGTATTGATGCCGTTAAATATAAGCTTTACCGCAATGGCGGAGGAGAATTATTATATTTTCTGGGAGTCGGATTTTGATAAGGGCTATTCGTATGAGGAAACAGCTATCAAGGGCTTTGATACGTATACCGACGCAAATGTATTGAATCCGGATAATACCAAAGGGAATCCCCCTGCTTTCTGGGACGGAACCTGGAATTATACAGCCTATGCAAACAGCGGGCGTGACTACAATGCAAAGGTTGTAAGAAAGGTTGAAAACGGAAACGGTATGCTTTCGTTTCAGCATCAGGGAAGCGGAATAACCTATGGAACCTATGTTGAAAAAACTCTGGGAGAGCTTAAATATCATGCGGAGGTTATGGTTGAATATAAGGTGAGATTTACGGTAAGCGATAACGGAACCTGGGCTTTTTATCTGAGAAATCCGGCAAGCTCATCAACCTCTTCCTTACTTCAGGGACCATACTTCGGAAGAAACTATAAAACCGCATCCGGAATAAGCGGAAGAATTGATAACTACGATAACAATAATAATGATAATGATATTCCGTTTACCTACGGAAGCGCAAAAGCACCGTCAACCAAATGGTATAAGGTTTGTGTTGTGCACAGTAATGTAACCAATACCCGTAAAACCTTTATAGATGGTGTGCTTATGGGGGAAGCAGATAATAATAAAAATGCAGCCTATTATAAAAATGGTATTGCATCCCTGCGTTTTGAAATGTATTGCCTTGGTAACGGAACCGTTGTGGATATAGATGATATCAGGGTAATGACCGGTGCGAAGCTTACTGCAGGAGCGGTTGAAATACTCCAGAAGGATGAGGTTATTTCTGAATTTGAATATTCAGATGAACCCATAAAAGCGAGAACAAGGGTCACGAATATTTCAACGGGAGACAGAAATGTTACTCTTTGTCTTGCAGGCTACAGTAAAGATGCAGACGGTGCAAGAGAGCTTAAAGCATTTGAAATCAGCAATCATAAAATAGCAGGGGAAGAAGAGAGAATAATTGAAACCGGGGAAATGATTTTACCTTCCGGGGTTTCAGAGCTCAGTGCCTTTGTATGGGAAAACATAACCCCGCTTACCGAAAAGGAAACCGTTGAGAGACTCAAATACGTAGCTCCGGACGGAAGCTTTCCCGAGTTCGGTAAAGTCAGAAGTCTTGGTAATTGTGCCTTTGCAAGAAAGATAAATGCGGCATCCACAGGAATGACTGAATTAGGGCTGAGAACCTATATAACAATGATAGGAACGCCATCATATGTATATGAGTTTGACGGTCATACAGGTGAATACATATATTCATATCAATCCGGAAGCGGATTGCATCACTCAATAAAGGTTGGCTCGGACGGTAAGGTTTATACCATGCCCTCCGGAAGTCCCGATCTGTGGGTATATGACCCGGTAACAAGAGAAAATAAGCTTATAAAGGCGGATATCTGCAACGGCTCAACAAGCTGGCATATTAATTACGGCGCGGATAACGACAGAAGTATGCTTTATTCAACCATATATAACGGTAAATATGCAACCGAAGGCACTCCGGTTGTAGAGTACGATATTGATAATCAGAAAATAAATGTATATACCGGCTTTGATATTGGTTGTAAATATGCCCACGTTTGTACCGGAGATGATAAATATGTTTTCGTTGCATCGGGGGACGTGCACGGCACGGAAAAGGTAACCAGACATAATAAGCAGACCGGTGAAAGAATTGTATGGAAAAATGATACCGGAAGAACTCAGGGGCAGATGTCTTTTATAAAGGTTATAGGAAAATATCTCTTTGTTCGTATCGGTAGCTATATAAACGTTTTCGATAAGGAAACTATGGAGAGAGTAGATGAGATTGAAGGCGGCAGAGGGCAGTATGACTGTGTTTCCGATCCTGATCCTTCAAATCCCGATATCGTTTATTATAATACAAACGGTGGAAAAAAGCTCAATTCATATAATCTGAAGACCGGTGAAACAATTCAGGTAATGGATACGGATACATATTACGGAAATATTGTAAGATATGATTTTGCAAGATGGTTTCCCAATGAAAATGGTGTTCAGGAGCTGGTCGGTACCGGCGGAAACGAATCCTCACCGCGTATGTTCAGGCTTGTTCCTTCAGAAAAAACATTTGAAACCTATCTTCTCGATCTTGAAAGCGAAAACTTAGGAGTTCCTACCCGTCCGAATTATTTCTATATAACAAGAGATGATATACTGTATGTTGGCGGATATGAAGCAGGTCTCAACGGCTTTGATTTAAAGACGAATACTCCGCTGTTTTCCGTGAGTAATGAAAATCAGCATGCAATGACTATGGTAAACGGCAAGCTGTTCGGCGGATGCTATAACTCAGGAAAAATATATATGTATGATCCTAAAAAAAGCGCAGGAGTTACAAATCCCCGGGAGGTTGGTGGCGGAAAAGCAGGAATCTGCAGGCATTATGATGCGTCAGATACGAATGCAGGCTTCGGACTTATTGTGGGAATTGCAGACTACGGCGGAGCAGACTCGGGTGGAGTCTATCTTGTGAGCTACTATAACAATTCTCCGAAGGTAAAATATTACGGAGCTGTGATACCGGGGGAAAATATAACCTCTGCGGTATACAGAAACGGATATATATATGCAAGCTCATCGGTTAATGTGCCTCTGTTTGAATCACACGAGGAAGCTCATATAGCAAAGATAGATGCCAAAACGGGAACGGTTGTGCAAATCTCTGCTGTATCGTGTGAAGGCGTAGGTAAGTTCACTCAGCTTGGGGAACTTGACTTCGGGCCTGACGGACTTCTTTACGGAGTGGGAAATAACGGCTATACGGTATTCGCGCTGAATCCCGATGATCTGAGCCTTGAAAAATATCACTCCTATTATCCGTCCCAGAACCCTGCGGCATCGGTAGCGGGCGAGGAGCTTATATTTGGTGCGGAAGGGCTTCTCTATGCAATACTGAACAGTAAAATTCACGCGATTGATATAGAAACCTTTGAAACGAAGATTGTGTGGGATTCAGCAGACAGATTTGCAATAGACAATGATGGGAATATCCTCAAAAGAAGCGGTTCGTCATCTACCGGCACGGCTCTTGCAAGCATTCCGGTAAATCAGCGCCAGCGTCTTGAAATTATGAGGGAAAATGCCGCAAAATATTATAAAGAAGCAGATTATACGAAAAAAAGCTGGGCAGAGTTTTCTGCGGCGCTTCAGGCGGCAAATGAGCTTGAGCTTGAAGAAACATCCGGAAATGATGTTAAAGCTGCGGCAAGAAGACTTACCTTTGCAATAAAGGATTTGCAGACTGTGTTTGATTATGAGGCAGGCTTTGCATATCCGTTTAAATAGAAGGAGGCTATAATATGCAGAAAATGAAATTCACGGCTTTATTGATTACGGTAGTTTTGCTTGTGTCTGTTATGCCGGTTGTATCATTTGCAGAAAATGTAATTGCAGAAGAAACGGTATATTACTATGACGGCTTCAACGGTGGGGAAAAGGGTAACGGAATATCTTATATTCTCGGTATTCCTTATACAAGAACTCTCGAAACAGGCGAAGAGGTTCTTACGATGAAGTCAGCTGATAAGAAAATAGCATCAAGAATCGGAATATTGGATTATAACGAGGTAACATGGAAGACAAGTACCTTCAAAAATCCCAACGCAACTCCCGATAATCCCGTGGCGGAGCTTCCGGAAATAGTTCTTGAGTATAAAATGAAAATTCAGCACGTCAGCGGAAATTCATATTTCAGCTATCGTGCATCCGGATATGAAGCCAATATTATTTTCCTCGGGAACGCATCATATACCGGCAATAACAGAAATGTATTATGGCGCCAGGCAATGGCAAAAGATAATCCTGATGCCGTAGCGGCAGAGGAAGTTGGTGATTTCAGTCAGTGGCATACCTTTGCGGTTAAATATAATAATGATGCAAACACAAGAGACCTTTATATAGATGGTGTTTATTATTCAACCTCAACCGATACAACCTCAGCAAATGCAAATCCCTGGTTCTCAAACGGTCAGATAACCTGGACCTTTCAGGATTATGTGAATAACAGTAATGAAACCGAGTATACAGATATAGACTACGTTAAGGTTTATACTCCCGCTACGGAGTTTGACTGCACTGCATATTCAGACTCATATAATCTTAATGAGCTGATTCTTGATTTTAATTCAACCGTAACGAATATAGATGTATACGGTATTGATGCCGGCGGAATCAGCGCGGCTGCAGTTGAGCTTCTTGACGCTGAAAAACAGACGTATAAAGTAATACTTGAAGAAAACCTTCTTCCCGGAACAGAATATGAGGTTACTGTTTCGGGAGTATCGGATGTTTTCGGAAATATTCTTGATGAAAAGATAGTTCCGTATACGTCAAGAGAAAGTGAGTTTTATATTTCGGATATGGCAGTAACCGACGGGGTTTCTGAAATCGAAACAGTTGGAAGCGGAAATCTTTATTATACCGCTTCGGTTAATAATGAGCTGACCTCGGAAAGGGAAGGAACGTTTATTGTTTCTCTCTATGATTATGAAGGCTTCCTTTTAAAAGACGATATTTATACCAAAGACTATAAGCTTACCAATGATTCTGTGAGTATAAACGAAGAATTTACGGTGGATGATGCTTGTGAAAGCATTTCTCTCACAGCATGGAAAAATACGAAAACTCCGGTTCCCGTTGCCGATTATAAATACTATGGAGAGGTTTCAGGCACGGAAAGTCTTACCTATAAAATCCCCGTATATGATAAGGAACCGACTGTTGAGGCAGTTATAAAAGAGGATTATTCAGGAGCATATGTAACCGTAAATACCAACGAAGAGGAATACGAACGTCTGGTTGGATTGCTTGTAAGCTATAATGGTGAGACGGAATATATGGCAACAGGTAAAACCGAAAACGGAGAGATAGTTTTTGAACTTCCTCTTCACGAAGAGCAAATTGGTAAATACAGTATTACAGTCGGCTTTGAAAACGGCGGAGTAACAGACTTTACTCCCGGGCTTGACTATTATTCTCCCGGGTTTATAAAAAGACAGCTTGAAACAAAAATCAATTCCGCAGATGCCGACGAAGCTTCAGTTGGTGAATTTGTCCGTGTTCTCGGAGATTATATTGGAATTGATACATCAGCTCTCAGCGTGTTAACGGATGCAGACTATCCTTATGCAAGACTTTTAAGCCTGAGAGATACCGTGGAAAACAAAAAGTTCTCCGATGTGGAGGAGTTTAAAGAATACTTTGAAACTGCCGTAAAAATGGCGTATATATATGAAGACAGGGATACTGTTGCAATCATTGTTGAAGGCGATGAATTTGCGGATGAGAAGCTTAAGGATTTAATTGAAAACCGCATTTCCGGGGATGCAAAAAGATATCTTTCAGATAAGCTTGAGGCGGTTGAGTATTCTGTGCCTGCAGATATGGCAGAGGAGCTTCTGCTTCATACTGTTATCGGTGCGGTGTATAAGGCGGCGCATTATAAAGAGGTTTACGCGGTAATTCAGGCATATGGTAATGATATGGGAATCAACCTTGCTCTTTATAAGTCTCTGAAAAATTCCGAGAATGTTGACAGAGCAATAATGGGTAAGGAATTTTCCTCACTTGATGCCTTTGCCTCCGCAGTTAACTCGGCAATTAATTCCCAGAAAAATAAAGAAAACGCAGCTCAGTCCTCCGGTTCCTCCGGTGGCAGAGGCGGCGGTGGAGGCGGTGGCGGAATCTCCTCCGGCATTAAATATTCGTCCGAAAATGAGAAGAAGGAAGAAATAAAGGAAGAAGTAAAACCCGTTTCATTTGCGGATGTTTCCGAAAAAGACTGGTTCTTTAATGATGTTATGTGGGCAGTCAGGGAAGGAATGTTTAACGGAACAAGTGCAACAACCTTCACTCCCGGAGCAAACTTAACATGGGAGCAGATAACGATTGTGCTTTCAAGATTAGGGCACAATTATGATAACAAAAACGGCAAAGAGGAAATTAAAAGAGGCGATTTTGCAAAGCTTCTTTACGATTTCATCGGAGATAAAGAAACATACGGAGATTTTGACGGATGGATTAAAGGCGTAAAAGTATTTATCGGAGATACCAACGGTGACCTGATGTTTGATAAATCGCTTACACGTGCTGAATGCTGTACCGTATTAAGGAGGATAAAATAATGAAAAAAATAATTTCTTTAATACTTGCATCAGCCATCATTTTAAGTGTGGCGTTTATTCTTCCCACCGGCGCCGTTGATGAAAATACACATTCCTCAGATGTATTGTATGCTCTTGGCTGTATTGATGGAAATGTAAGGGAAATTCTTGAAGGGGAGAATGAAATAAAAAGAGGAGAGTTTGCACAGATTCTTTTCTCTGTTGCAAAGCTTGTGCCTTCCTCTGAATACATATTCAGGGACGTTCCCTCCACAAGTGATTATGCAGATGCCGTAAATGCCGTAAACAGCTATAAAATAATGATGGGTGACGGCGCAGGAAATTTCCGACCCGATGAGGTTGTGACTGAGATTGATGCTCTTGTAAGTGTTTTGAGACTCCTGGGCTACGAAGAATATGCACGTTATAACGGTGGCTATCCCACAGGATATCTTATGGCTGCAAGAACCACAAAGCTGCTTTCAGGGCTTTCGGGTGCAAAATCCGTACCGGTAAGCGGAAAAAGACTGGCGATTCTTCTTGAGAATATGCTTAATGAGCGTATTTATGAGGTTTCCGGTGTTGAAGACGGAAGCTACGAAAAGATGCTTACCGAAAAAACCTTTCTTGAAATTAACTATAATATCGGTAAAACAGAGGGAATAGTAACCGGAAATACAAGCTCCACCCTCAATAAGAAACAGGAAACCGGCGGAATAATAATCAATAATATGTATCTTGCGGTTGAAGATTCTTCCTTTGATTCATATCTCGGAATGAATTGTGATGCTTACTACAACGTTGAAGACAGCTCCCTTCTTTATATGGAAGCAAACGACAGAAATTCTGTTACGGTTGTAGAGGGAAATAAAATCACGGGCATTAAGGGCAAAAAGCTTATATACGAAATAAAGGAAGGAAACGAGAAGGAGATAACAATTCCTGCAGAGGCATATATTCTGTTTAACAGACGCGCTCCTGAGTTTTACGATGAAGCATTCTTTAATATAGAAAGCGGAAGTGTAACCTTTATTGATAACAATAAGGACGGTAATACCGATGTTGTTTCCGTTATTTCATATAAAACCTATGTTGTGGATTCGGTTAATCCGGTTGAGGAAATTATAACCTTCAAATACGGAGACGGTATTTTAAGAAGAGAGCAGCTGAAAAATGCCGAAATTCTCAATAAGTCCGGAAAAACAGATATATCCTGGATTCACGAGTGGTCGGTTATTGACGTGATGAAGGATGCAGACGGTGATATTGTAACGATATATGCCGACGGCAGAGGCGAAACGAAAACCGCAACCGAAATAAATCTCTCATCGGATGGTGGATACATCACCTTTGATGACGGAACTACCGCTCCCGTAAGGAAGGAAAACCGTGGCAGACTTGAAGGGCTGAAAATCAATATAAGTTCAATATTTGCATTTGATATGAACGGATATGTGGTAGGCTATGAAGAGGATCAGCTCAGTAAAATCTGTGTTCTTGCATCGGTGAAGGAGCGGGGGAACTTTGAGCCTGCACTTTATATAAAATATTATACCGAAAACGGTGAGCTTGTCACGAAGGAGCTCAAAGGAAGAATACACTTCAATAAAGAATCAAGAAGGCTTGATAACGTAACAGACAGAGCGGTTATAATGAATGCTCTGAATGAAGCAAAGGGGCATATGCTTGAAGTAGATACTAACTCCCGCGGAGAAATCATATCCGTTAACGTTATGGAAATTTTCTATGATTCCCTTGGCGCTAACGTTTATGTGTATCTCAATAACTATTCAAATACAATAACGCCTGATGACGGAGATCAGTATTTCGTAAAGAAATCAGCATATGCATTCTATGTTCCCAATAATCTAACCGGTGTAACTGCAGATGATTTTGCCATAAGGAAGGCAACCGCTGTTGGCTCAAGAACCACTTCAATAGTTGCATACAGAAGGCTTGGAAGCGAGGATCAGGAAGCTGATGCCATTAAGCTTATAAAATATGCATCAAGCATGGACGCTATGGGAGCATATGATCATCCTATGCTTATTTCAAAAAAGTCAAAGATTTACGATTCTGATTCAGGGCTTGTATATTTCAGACTCAAATACTGGCACAACGGAAGCGAAACCACCGCAATTGTTGAAGATGAAAAAATTATATCCGGAATAGATGAAGGCGATGTTGCGTGGCTTGACGTAGACGACGGAGAAATAATGGGTGTTGTTAAGTACTATGACTATTCCGAAAAGAGCTTTACCGCAAACAGAACTGTTCCGACCCGTATAAGAAATACCCGTCGACTGCAGTTTGGTAAGGTTTATCAGACCTTTGATAATTTTTACCGTCTTTTCGTAACTACTGTTACGAAGGATGCGGCAACCGGAGAGGTTGTAAGCTCGGTGGATTCCATAGAAGGCCACAGATATCCGATGTACGGTTATGTTTTTGATGAATCAAAGGCTGAAAAGGTAAGAAAAGCAACTGCTGCCGATTTTGTCGGTGAAATGACAGATCCGGAAAACTACAGTAATATTCTTGTTCATTCTTCTTATACAACAGATTATATGGCGGTAATTTATAAATAACCGGTAAAAATACGGAGGTAAAGCCCTGTTTATAGGTTAGGGCCGGCTTCCTTTATATATATCCCCCGCAAAAAGAAGAAAAAAATTTAAAATGAAAAGGAGTAACCAGAATGAAAAAAAGCTTTTTATCAATGGTCCTGGCAGTTTCCCTTGTTCTGTCGCTTATGGTATGTCCGGTATCTGCGGGAACAGAAAGCACGTCCTCTGATGAGGTTCCTGCTGAACTTCAGGAGACAGTCTACTTCAGCGATGATTTTGATGCAGACAGCACTTACAGTGAATTAAGCAATGTAACTCAGATAACGAAGATAACCAATGCAGAAGGCAAGGATGTTTTGCGTATGGAAAATACTTCGGGAAAAAAGGACAGTAATGGTGCTTTGGTTGAAGTCGGCACGGTTAATACGGCTGATTTACCTGAAAAATTCGTAATGGAGTATAAAGTATATGTGAGCAGCTCTGATGCATCTGCATGTTTCGGAACCCGTGAGAAAGCAGACAAATCAGAGATTGAATCTGCTGTAATATACTTAAACGAAGTTAAAAGCACAAATACCGCTGCCGCGCCTGTTTTGATGAATAAAGGCGGGTTTAATGAATGGAAAACATTGTCTGCTGTTATTGACACAAAGAACAAAACAAGAAATGTGTATCTTAACGGTGAATCTGAAGCTACATCACTGAACGTTCCGAATGTTACTGATTATGCAAATATAAAGACAGCAGTTATGAAATTTGCTCCGTTTATGAGAACTGCCGGAAATTATGCCGAGGTTGATTACCTGAAGCTGTATGTTCCTGCAGAAACCTTCAAGGCAGAGGTTTCGGAATCCGAAAACGAAGAAAAAAATGAGCTTATAGTTCGTTTTAATTCAATTCCCGATGCTTCAACCATTAATGCTGAAAACATCTGTGTAACAGATGGAGTGAAAAGCATAAAAGCTACGGAAGCAACTCTTATCGACGAAAAAACCTATGCAGTAACTCTTGAAGCTGCTCTTGGTGAGGGAAAAGAATATTCCGCAAGTCTCGGAGAAGTTAAGGATTTAATGGGAACCGTTTTATCTGAAACCTCCGTTCAGTTTACTTCAAGCGGAGATTTATATAACGAACCCTCCGAGTATTACTATAATACTCTTGATGTTAAAACCGATTTCAGCTATGATGAAGGTCAGGGAGAGGTAGCTCATGAGCTTACAACCAGAGACGATCTTTCAGTTCTCAGATTTTACCGTATAAACAGTTATGAGAATGCGGGAGATCCCCAGTTCAGATTCCCCGAAGTTAAGCCTGCGGCTGAAAATGCACCTGCAGAGCTTGTGCTTGAATATAAGGTTAAAATGAATGTGGGTCAGAACAGCTATCTTGACTGCTTTGCAAATACCAGCTACAACAGACCTGAAACTGTAGGTCTGGGCGTTTTGGGATTTGAAGATAAGGTTGTGTTCAAATATAATATGCCCGGTATAAAACCGATAAAAGAAGGTCATACAGCTGATATTTCCGAATGGAATACCGTTACGATAGTTTACCCCAAAAATGCAAACAGCAGAGACGTATATTTCAATGGTGAATATCTTGGCACCTCAGCTGAATCCAATATTGCAAATACTTATGCATCTCTCGGTGCAATCAGATATACTCCTTTCCCCTGCATTAAGAATAACGGCGACGAAATTCTTTTTGACTATGTGAAGGTAACTGATAAGACCGTAAGCTTTGACGCCAAGGTAAGCGAAGCATCAGGCAACGGTATTGTTGTTAAGTTCAATACCACCCCCGGAAATATTAAAGCAGAAAGCTTCACTCTTTCGGGTGATGTTGCAATTTCCGCTATCAGGCAGATAAATGAAACAACATATATGCTTATTCCCGAAAGACAGCTTCCCGAAGGTAAATATACTCTTACTTTAAACAACATCAAGGATACCCTCGGAAGAGAGCTTTCACAGAAAGTCAAAAACTTTAAAGTTGAGGGAGCATCCTCTGAAAATACAGGTGTTAAAACCTATTATTACAACGATTTTGATTCTCAGGATGATATAGGAACTCTTACCGCAGGAGAAATATCCTATCCTGAAATCGGAATCTCATCCGATTCGGAAAAAGCTTCTGTTCTGAAGCTGAAAACTGATTCACCCACAGTCGTAGATTCAAATGCTCTGGATTATTATGAGCTTTTCGGTTCTGACGGAAACGGTGTTGTTATTGAAGGAAAGCCCAAGCTTGTAATGGAAATGCGTGTAAGATTCGGTGGAACAAACAGTTACTCCTATTTAACAACATCTTCAAAAAATCTTGCAGCGTTTGCAATCGGCGGAAGCGGTCACAGAAATAACGTAAGAGCTAACTACAGAACAACTGAGGCGCTTGGTGAGGTAACCAGAACTGAATGGAATACCTATACAGTTGTTTACGATAACGAAAAGATTTCCCGTGATATTTATGTTAACGGAAAATTCCTGGGAACAGCAGATTCAGACCATGAGCAGAGTGCTACCTATTCTGCGAATTCATATGCAAAAACAGGTGCCTTCAGCATTATCCTGCAAACATGCCTGAGAACCAATGCAGAATATATCGAGATAGATTATGTTAATCTTTACAGTCTTCCCGAAGGACTGAAGCTTGAAAATGTTTCAGCATCGGAGGATCTCAGTACCGTATATCTGGATTTTGATGCTCAGGTTGGCGAAATAACCGCAGATATGATAAAAATCAACGGATCTTCACCTGCAAGCATCGAAGCTTATAACGGCAAAGAGTTTGTTTATGCATTAAAGACCGTAAATAAACTTAAAGCAGGTGAAAATGTAAGCGTTATAATCAACGGCGTTAAATCTGCATATGGCGACAGCACCTGTGTTGAAGCAGTTGATTTCACCGCAAGAGCTCCCAAGAACTTTAACGTTACGGTAAGTGCTGATGATGCAAGTAAAGGTAAGGTTAAAATCAACGGCGCAGAGGCGGCTTCATTAAGCGTAGCAGAGGATTCAACCGCAGTTATAACGGTTAAGCCCGAGTTAGGCTATGCGGCTTCCGTAAGCGTAGACGGAAATGCACTTACCTGCGACAGACTTGATAACTACACAATTAAGAATATAGGTTCTGATGTCAACGTGGAGATTTCTTATTCAGCAGTAACGGAAGTTCCCAAGAATCTTGAAAGTCTTCAGAGCGTTTACGTTGACGAAAAAGGAGTTTATGCATTTGCAATGCTTAATATGGCAGCAGATGAATACGGCTTTATCGCTTCTCCAAATGCAAAAAATCTTAATATGGAAGCTGTTAAAGCAGGAAATGCAATTAAGATAAAGGCAAATAAAATAAACCGTCACGGTGAGTATGGAGTAATGATTCTTGACAGAGTATCTAAATTAGGAGATAAGTATTATCTCATTGCCTATGCCGTATATGGAGATACCGTTGTTTTAGGTGCTTATTCCACAGTTGCTGAAAAATAATAATTAACAAATACTATGAATTAAATAGGGACTGTAAAAAAGTCTCACTTAAAAATTGAACCCAGCCCTGTCAAGCAGACAGTGTAAATAACAAAAATTTATGATATGCACTCCACAATTTTTGTGGGGTGTATATTTTTATGCTGCCATTAACTTGTGATACTCCATTGGTGATAAACAACCAAGTTTTTCCTGATAACGATTGTTGTTGTGGTAATAGATGTATTCTTCTACTGCCGTCTTAAGCTCCTCAAATGTATTAAGCATTGTCTGAGAATACCGGTATCTGAAATCTTGTATTTTTTGCATACACCCCTTAAAGAATATTTCCCAGAAAGATAATCCATAACAGCAGAAACTACCCATAGAAAAATCCCCTTTAAATAGTCTTGAAATACTTTTTGTTATTTCAAGTGGCTACTCTAAGGGGATTATATCAGAGTAATCTCCGGCGGGGTTTTTGTATGAAAAAAGAAGAATCGGCAAATTTTAAATGAAATTAAGATGAATATTTGCTAAATTTCTTGAAAAATGCTTTTTTCTATTGTATAATATATAATTAAGTTATTATGTATTTAAGGATGAATGGAAAAATGACGGATAATCAGTATAAAAATATTCCCATAATGCCCGTGAGAGGCTTTGTTCTGTATCCTTATATGCTTCTCACACTTGATGCAATGAGGAGCTTTTCAATAAAGGCTGTGGAATATGCCATGACTGCGGATATGAAGATTTTCGTAACCGGTCAGAAATCTGTAAGCAAGGAAAGACCCGGAAAAAACGATCTTTTTGAAACGGGAACCATTGCGTCGGTTAAGCAGATTATGAGGCTTCCAAATAATACTGTCAGAGTGCTTGTTGAGGGCATATGCCCGGCAAGGCTTAAGGGGATAAATTCAATTTCCCCCTTCATTACGGGAGAAATTGAGCTTCTTGAAGATAAAAAAAGAGTAAGAGTAAGCAAAAACGCCTTCGGAATGATGCGTGCGGCAACAAGCCTTTTTGAAGAATACTGCACTTTAACCAATCATTATGCGGCGCAGACTCTTCTTACTCTGGGAACCTGTACCGAGGATGTTGATAAGTTTTCTTATCTTATCTGCAGTAATCTTGCAATTGCCGTGTCAAAAAGGCAGATGCTTCTTGAACAGAGAGACGGTATGAAAAGGCTTAAGCTTTCAATTGATATTCTTGCTTCGGAAATAGAAATACTCCGTCTTGAATCAGAGGTTCACGATAAGGCAAGGGAAAGAATAGATAAAAACCAGAAGGAATACTACTTAAGAGAGCAGATTAAGATTTTAAGGGAAGAGCTTGGAGACGGAGACGGTCTTGAGGATGAAATCGACTCTTATTATGAAAAGCTTAAGGAAGCAGGCTTTTCCGAAGAAACCGAAGAGAAGGTAAGAAAGGAAATCAAAAGACTTTCAACCGTTCCTTCCTCCTCTCATGAGGCTCCCGTAATAAGAACCTGGCTGGATACGGTTTTTGATCTTCCCTGGAATATCAGAACTCCTGAAAACACCAATATAATAAAGAGCGAAAAAATTCTTGATAAAGACCATTTCGGGCTTGAGGATGTTAAGAAGAGAATTCTTGAATATCTTGTAACCGGTGTCAAAAGAAAGCAAAAAAGTACCGTTATCTGTCTTGTAGGGCCTCCGGGAGTGGGAAAAACCTCGGTTGCAAGATCTGTTGCAAGGGCAACGGGCAGAAACTATCAGAGGCTTTCCCTCGGTGGAATAAGAGATGAAGCAGATATAAGAGGGCACAGGAAAACCTATATCGGAGCGATGCCCGGAAGAATAATAGATGCCGTAAGGCAGGCAAAAAGCTCAAATCCTCTTATTCTTCTCGATGAAATAGATAAAATGTCTTCCGATTTCAAGGGTGATCCTTCAGCGGCAATGCTCGAGGTTCTTGACCGTGAGCAGAATCATTCCTTCCGTGATCATTTTCTTGAAATACCCTTTGATTTATCTGGAGTTATGTTTATAACCACGGCAAACACCACCTCTTCAATACCTCCTGCGCTTCTTGACAGGATGGAGGTTATAGAGCTTTCCGGATATACCTTCTATGAAAAGGAAAATATTGCGATGAAGCATCTTATTCCCGGTCAGCTTGAGGAATACGGAGTGGAAAAGGGGAAAATTTCGATTTCGAAATCTGCCGTATCGGAGCTTATAAGCTTCTATACTATGGAGGCAGGGGTAAGAAATCTTGAAAGAGAAATCGGAAGCCTTGTAAGAAAAGCGATTTGCCGTATAAATAAAGAGAAGCTTAAATCGGTTAAAATAACCGATAAAAATCTTTCGGAATATCTGGGAGCAAGAAAGTTCGTTGATGAATCCCGTGCCGCAATCGAAGAGCCGGGAATAGCAAACGGACTCGCATATACCTCTTACGGCGGAAGTCTTTTAAATATCGAGGTAAGCGTGATGGGAGGAAGCGGAAAGCTTGAGCTTACGGGAAGTCTGGGAGACGTTATAAAGGAATCTGCCCGGACGGCATATACCTACGTCCGTGCAAATTCAGATAAATATAAAATCCCTTCGGATTTTTATAAAAAGAAGGATATACATATTCATTTTCCTGAAGGAGCAACCCCAAAGGACGGGCCTTCTGCAGGAATAACAATTGTTTCTGCCATGGTTTCCGCTCTTAAGGAGGTCAGACTAAGAAGCGATATTGCAATGACAGGCGAGGTAACCTTAAGGGGAAGAGTGCTTGCCATTGGCGGTCTTAAGGAAAAATCTCTTGCGGCGGTAAGGCACGGAATAAAGAATATTATTATTCCTTTTGAAAATAAAAAGGATATAGAAAATATACCTGAGGAACTGCGTAAGGAAATAAACTTCATACCTGTAAGGAATGTGTCTGAGGTTATTGAAAACGCATTATGTAAGGAAGGATAAAATGGTAATAAAGAATTCGGAATTCATAAAATCAGCATTCAAAAAAAGCGAATATCCCGAAACCTCATATCCGGAAACTGCTCTTGCAGGCAGATCAAATGTGGGAAAATCATCCTTCATAAATAAGCTGCTTAACAGAAAGAATCTTGCAAGAGTGGGGAAAACCCAGGGAAAAACAAGACTTGTAAATTTCTTCAAGGTTAATAACGAATTCGTTCTTGTTGACCTTCCGGGTTACGGCTTTGCCAATGTTTCAAAGGAAATGAAGGCATCCTGGGGCAAAATGATTGAGGACTATTTAAATACGAGAAAACAGCTTAAAAACGTTGTTCTTCTGCTGGATATCCGTCATGATCCCACCGAGGATGATATGATAATGCTTGATTATATTGAAGCAAGAGGCTTTACTCCCTTTGTGGTATTAACAAAGGCGGATAAGCTTGCCAAAACAAAAATCGAACCCCGTGCCGATGAATTCAGGGAAATGCTTGGGCTGGAAAATGTGTTTGCATTTTCTTCCTTAAACGGCTACGGCAGGGAAGCAATACTTGAAAAAATATTTACGGGAGGTCAAAATGATTAACGCACCAAAAGGAACAATAGATATAACACCTGAAGAGGTGTATAAATGGCAATTCATTGAAAGGAAACTAAAGGAGCTTGCCGCAAATCATAATTTTAAGGAGATACGTACTCCCGTATTTGAAAGCACCGAGCTTTTTGCAAGGGGCGTGGGAGATACCTCGGATATCGTAAATAAGGAAATGTATACCTTTAATGATAAGGGTGGAAGAAGCATAACCTTACGACCCGAGGGAACAGCGGGAGCGGTAAGATGCTTTCTTGAAAAGGGAATGTATGCAAAAACTCTTCCCGCAAAGCTTTTCTATCTTTTATCCTGCTACCGCTACGAAAAGCCCCAGGCAGGAAGACTCCGTGAGTTCCGTCAGTTCGGGGCAGAGCTTTTCGGAGCAGATTGCCCTTCAGGAGATGCGGAAATGATTTCTCTTGCGGCATCAATATTTGAAGCCTTCAATGTTTCCAATATCCGTCTTAACATAAATAATATCGGATGTCCCGAATGCCGTGGGAAATATAATGAAAAACTGAAGGAATTTATGGCTGAAAGAGCTGATAAGCTTTGTGATACCTGCCGTGAAAGACTGGGCAAAAACCCAATGAGAATCTTTGACTGTAAGTCGGAAATCTGCGCTTCCCTTATTTCGGATGCTCCCAGAATTTATGACTGCGTGTGCGACGGATGTAAGGAGCACTTTGATAAGGTTCTTTCGTACCTTGATAAAATGGATATTTCCTATACAATAGATAAAAATATAGTAAGAGGACTTGATTATTATACAAAAACGGTATTTGAATTCGTTTCCGATAATATCGGCGCTCAGGGAACTGTTTTAGGCGGCGGAAGATATGATAATCTTGTTGAAGAAATAGGCGGAAAGAAATGCTCGGGAACGGGCTTTGCAATGGGGCTTGAAAGATTTCTTCTTCTCCTGGAAAGTGCGGGAGTTGAAATCCCCTCCGAAGGCGGATGCGACCTTTATGTTGCATCTATGGGCGGAGAAGCAGATTTGTATGCCGCAGGTATTGTGAAGAGGTTGAGAAAAGCGGGAGTAAGCTGTGAAAAAGATCTTTCCGGCAGAAGCTTCGGCGCTCAGATGAAATATGCAAACAAAATAAAAGCAAAATATCTCATCGTAATCGGTGAGGAGGAAATGAAAAACGAAAGCTTCCAGTTGAAAAATATGGAATCGGGAGAATCCGTTTCCATGGGACTTGAAGAGCTTATGAAAAAAGGATGGGTGAACTGAAATGGCAGAGAATTTAGCAGGAATGAAAAGAACGGGCAGAGTAGGACTTTTAACTTCAGCCGATATCGGTAAGGAAGTAACCCTTATGGGCTGGGTTCATAATTACAGAAACCTTGGAGGACTTCTCTTTATTGATTTAAGAGATATTTCGGGAATTTGTCAGATTTATTTCGGAGACAGCTGTGATGCCGAAATGAGAGCAAAGGCAGATACCTTAAGAAAGGAATTTGTTATTGCGGTAAAGGGAAAGGTCTGCAAGAGAGGCGGAGCTGTTAACCCCAATCTTCCCACCGGTGAAATTGAGGTTGAAGCAGAAGAGCTTCGTATTCTTTCAAAGGCGGAAACACCTCCCTTTGCAATTGAAGAAAATTCCGAAGCAAACGACGTTTTAAGGTTAAAGCACAGATATCTTGATTTAAGACGTCCCGATATGCAGAGAAATCTTATTTTAAGACACAGAATAACCAAAATTGCAAGAGACTATTTCGATTCCTGCGGATTTTTAGAAATCGAAACTCCCATGCTTACCAAGAGTACTCCCGAGGGTGCAAGAGATTATCTTGTTCCTTCCAGAATAAAGCAGGGAAGTTTCTTTGCGCTTCCTCAGTCTCCCCAACTTTACAAGCAACTGCTTATGCTTTCAGGATTTGACAGATATATGCAGATTGCCCGTTGCTACCGCGACGAGGATTTGCGTGCAGACCGTCAGCCCGAGTTTACTCAGATTGACCTTGAAATGTCCTTTGTGGAGCCTGAAGATGTTTATGCCATTGCAGAGGGATATATAAAGCGTCTTTTCAAAGAAGTTTTGGATGTTGAAATTGAAACTCCTCTCCCGAGACTTACCTACACTCAGGCTATGGAAGACTACGGTTCCGATAAGCCTGATACCCGTTTTGATATGAAGATAACCGATTTGTCGGATATTGTAGAAACCTGCAGTTTCGGAGTTTTCGCTGATACTGTTAAAAACGGCGGAACTGTACGTGCGATTACCGCTAAAGGCGCAGCAGGAGTTTACACAAGAAAAGAAATTGACAAACTCACCGAAGAAGCAAAAGGTATCGGCGCTAAAGGTCTTGCCTTTATCCGCTGGAGCGAGGATGGTCCCAACTGCTCTTTTGCAAAGTTTATGACCGAAGAAGAAA
>JAZQFU010000207.1:0-6303 GCA_045539675.1 Clostridia bacterium
GCGAATCTGCTTGAGAACCTGCTCGGGTTTTACTATAAGCTCCTCACCTTTGGTCAGGTGATTATATATATTGTTATAGTAATTTCTTGTTCCGGCATCAAATGCGGTTCCGGTTAATTTTTCTTCGTATTCACGCCAGTCAAGAGTTTCTTTTTATTAATCATTTTACGATATATTCGATGAATAAGGGATTCACTTTCTTATTTTTGTATTATTATACTATGCTTTTCATAAGGTGTCAATAACGACTCACAATTCTTCATCCGAAAATCTTATGCTCTTTTCCTTGGATGGCGGATGCTTAAAAAAGGAGGTATAGCTTCTGTAAAAGGAGGTATAACAGTTAAAGCCGTATTTCTCGTAAATAAGGGTAGGCTTTGCTCCCCTCTCTATATCTTTTCTTGCGGCAAGAAGTCTCTTTGAGGCTATGTATTTTTTGGGGCTCATCTTAAGCTGCTCATTAAACATCTTGAAAAGATAGCTGCGTGAAATATAAAGCTCCCTGCATATATCCTTAACCGAGTTTATTTCAAAAAGATGACCGTTTATATATTCTATCACCTTGGAAAATGCAGGGTTAAGAAACTCCGACTCATTATCAAAAGCTCCGTCATATATGCTCAGATTATAAAATATTTCTTTTATAATAAGTTTAAGAATCTCTGTAAAATCCTTTTCACCAAGTCTTTTGGAATAATAATCCGTTTTCTTGAAAAGCTCCGAGACAATGCCGTATTCCGCACAGTTGATAACCTTTATCTTACTGAATATTTCCTGTATATCCATATCACCGAGCATGGAGGAATCAAAGCAGATATCGTATCTTTCATAATCGGATTCCCGGTTAAGCCTTATTCCGTGATAAATGCCCGGAGGAATAAGAACCAGCTCTCTTCCTTTAAGCTTATATTCCTTATCCTCTGCTATATGACACCCGTCCACCTCAACAATATAAAGAATTTCCGCAACCTCGTGAGTATGAAACTGAAAATCCTCCGGCTGTGCATTTATTGTTTTTGTATGCGAAAAAACAAAGTCGTCGCTTTTAATATCATAAATCTTACGGATTTCCATCTTAATCCCTCCCTGTTACACTTATTATACTGCATTAGTGTATTTTTTGCAATGTTTTTTGGAATTTATGTTATTTATTTTTCATATTTATAGTGATATACTTATATTTGTATGCACAAAATGACAGCTTTCAAGCTATTAGGAGATGTTTTTATGGAAAAACAGATTAAATTCGCTATTATCGGTTGCGGAAGAATATCAGTAAATCATATAGATGCAATCACAAAAGCTCCTCACGCGGTTCTTACTGCCTGCTGTGACCTTATTGAGGAAAAGGCAAAAAAGGTTGCGGAGCAAACCGGCTGCAGATGGTATACTGATATAGATACCATGCTTGATAACGAAACTGTAGATGTTTGTTGTATTCTTACTCCCAGCGGTATGCATTGTGAGCACGTATGCAAGGTTGCTGAAAGAAAAATAAACGCACTCTGCGAGAAGCCCCTTGAGGTTACCGAAGAAAAAATGCTCAAAATGATTAAGTGTTGCCATGAAAACAATGTGAAGCTGGGTTGCATATTCCAGAGAAGAACCTTTGAAGCGGCAATAAAAACTAAAGAGGCTATCGAAAAAGGTTATCTCGGCAGGATTACTCTTGCGGATGCTTACCTTAAATACTACCGTGACCAGGCATATTACGACAGCGGTGAGTGGAGAGCAACCTGGGAGCTTGACGGTGGCGGAGCACTGATGAACCAGGGTGTTCACGGCATTGATATGATTAACTGGATGATGGGCGGAATAAAATCCGTAAACGCTGACTGTCAGAGACTGGCGTGGGATATAGAGGTTGAGGATACTGCCGTTATAAGAGTGAAATACAATAACGGTGCTATCGGAGTTATTGAAGGTGCAACCACCGCTTATCCCGGTCTTGATACTATATTTTCAATTCACGGAACGAAGGGAAGCGTTCAGTTCGGAGATGAAGGCTTCTATTACTGGAAGCTTGAGGATAAATCAATTCCCATGCCCGATGTTTCCGGCTCAATGGGCGGTAAAAACTGTCAGTACAGCACTACCAATTACGGTCATACATATCAGGTTGAGGATATGGCAATGGCGATACTGGAAGACCGCGATCCAATGATTACGGGCGAAGATGCCATGAAGAGTGTTATGATAATACTTTCAATATACAAATCATCAAAAGAACAAAAAGAAATTAATCTTTAAGGAGAATTTACTATGTTTAGAATCGGTATTTTAGGCTCAGACAACTCCCATGCACTTGCATTCGCAAAGCTTTGCAACATTCCCGACGAAAACGGAATCTATAACTACGATGACGTAAGAATAACCGCTATTTACGGTCATGACGACGCCCCCGAACATACAGCAGAGGTTGCAAAGGAAGGAAAAATTGAATTTATTGCAAAAACCCCCGAGGAATTCATCGGCAAGGTTGATGCGGTTATGGTGGTTAACAGAAGAGGCTCTCTTCATGTTCCCCAGATACTTCCCTTCGTTGAAGCAGGGTATCCCGTATGGATGGATAAGCCCGTTGCATCGTCGATTGAAGATATTGAAAAATTAAGAATCGCCTGCGAAAAGAATAATACCCTTATTACCGGAGGCTCAACAATCAAATACAATCATGATATCATCTCTATGAGAAACAGAATTGAGTCAGACTTCTTCGGAGACGTTATGGGAGGAAACATGAACTTCCCCGGCGATCTTTCAAGCGAATATGAAGGTCTCTGGTTCTACGGCTCTCATCTTGTTGAAATGATGCTTTCTGTTTTCGGCTATGACGTTAAAGGCATTCTTGCCTCCAAGGTTGCCGACGGAAATATCTCGGTTATTGCAAAATATGAAAAATTCCAGGTAACACTTAACTACCTTGCAAATGTATGGGGATATAACATTACCGTTTACGGAACAAAGAATGTGCTTACAATTCCCATGGATATCTCCACGATTTATAAGCTCGGATTTGAAAAATTCGTTGAAATGTTAAGAACAAAGAGAATGCCCTTATCCTTTGAAAATCTTGTTAAGCCTGTATATATTCTCGATGCAATATATAAATCCCTTGAAGAGAAGCGTGAAATCGAATTATAATAACAATCATTGTGATACATCTGAAACGGCAGTGAACTTAAACAATTCACTGCCGTTTCCTTTATTACAATACGCCGGGCTTTTCTGAAATTCTCAAACGGTTGTTTACCGGATTTTAAAAAGCTTCTTATTCATCTGCTTTTTTCTGGATTTCCAGCACCTGTCTTTGTGACTTGAGAGTTTCAACTGTATCGGTGCCGATTCCCTCCCCGTTTATCTCTTCGATAAATTCATCAATATAAGTTTTTTCGGGAGCTTTGCATTCAATGATTTCTTCACACCCGCTGCGATATAAGTGAACCGAGGATTCACAGTACTTAAAATTAATCATACCGTCCTTACCCCAGAAATAGAAATCCCAGTAGGTGGGAAGAAATTTATTGCACTTTGGTGCCGCATAGGAAACATCCGCCATAACAGATATTCCTTCCATTTCAACCATAAACTGCGCACAATCTTTAAAATCCGGTTCCTTATCCGCAAAAGCATTCCACGTTTTAACACAGTTTATATTGCTTAAGCTTTTTCCGGTAATAAACTTAATAAGGTCTATTCCGTGAATTGCAATATCATTGACGGTTCCCCCATGCTTTCCTTCTTCGAAATACCATCCGGGACGGTTACCGTAATCAAGGAAGTGCTGCCCGGTGAAGGAAATATTTATAAGCCCGCCGATTCCGCCTTCCTTAACAATTTCCTTAACCTTTGCAATCTGAGGAATATATCTTAAATCAAACATACATGCAAGCTTTAAGTTTTTTTCCTTTGTAAGTCTTTCAATTTCTTCAAGCTCGGAAAGTGAGGTACATATGGGCTTATCGCAGATAACATGCTTTCCGCTTTTTAAAGCTTCTATAACCATTTTCCCGCGGATTCCGTAGTAATCGCCTATTGCTACTGCATCAACCTTTTCATCCGAAAGCAGCTCTTCATAAGACTCATAGTTAAAAACAATTCCTTTATCTGCCTTTGCCTTTTCTCTTGCCTCACTGTTTTCTTCGAAGCATCCTGTAATATTTACTTTATCGGAATTTACCGCCATATCATACAGCCCTAAAATGTGACTGTGCCTGAAGCCTGCAAATGCTAAATTCATATTAATCACTCCTTGATTTGATTATACCACGTTTTTTTTGCTATGTAAATTGCGAAAAACATAATTTTATATTGCAAAAAGTTTAAAACCGTGGTATTATAAGTTCAAAAGGAGGGTTAGCTTATGGAAGAAACATTATTTTCATCCTATTATGACCTTCAGATAAGCTTTAATCATAAATGTATTAAAATGCTTGATTTTTCCGGTGTTGATTCTCATTCTCACGATGTTTTTGAATTCATATATCTTAATAAAGGCAGTCTCACCTATATTATAGACGAAAAAACCTTCAAGGTTGAAGAAGACAGCCTTATTATTACAAGACCCGGTAATCTGCACATGATTAACTTTGATGACAGTCTGATATACGACAGGCATAATATTATTTTTGAAGAGGGCATTGTTTTCCCGGAAATATATGAAAGACTTGCCAAATGCCCGGATGTTATAAGCTGCAAAAATCATCCTCAGATCGGAGAGCTTTTCAGAAAGGCGGATTTTTACTGCAGTCATTTTTCGGGGAATGCACTCAAAAACGTTTTATCCCATCTTATAGACGAAATTGCATACAATACGGTTATTCTTAACGGAAATGCCTCGGAAGAGACCGTATGCGATACCAATCCCCTTTTCGCAAGAGTTATTGAATATATTGGTAATAATCTTACCAAGGATTTCACTCTGGAGACTTTGTGCAGTGAGCTTTACATTTCAAAAAGCCAGCTTAATAATATTTTCAGGGAGCATCTCAACATTACTCCGAAGAAATATGTTGCCTTAAAACGGCTTAACTATGCCCAGAAGATGCTTCAGCAGGGCTACGGAGCAACCAAGGTTTTCGAGCAATGCGGTTTTTTTGATTACTCTGCATTTTACAGAAGCTATAAAAACCATTTCGGCTACTCCCCCTCGGAAGAGCTTACAAGACATACAATAAGAAATATAATGTGTTAGTATAACAGAAAGGAGAATTTTTACTGTGAAAAAAGCAATAGTAAACGGCAGAATAATCTCAAAAGGAGAAATTATTGATAACCGTACCGTTATTATAGAAGACGAAAAAATCGCCGATATTGTTAACGGAATCCCCGATTCCTTTGACGGAGAAATAACCGATGCAAAGGGAAGCTATATTTCTTCCGGCTTCATTGATATTCATACCCACGGCGGCGGAGGCTATGACTATATGGACGGAACCGAAGAGGCTTTCGTGAAAGCCTTTGAAGCCCATATGAAGCACGGAACAACCTCAACGCTTGCAACAACTTTAACCAGCAGTAATGATGAGCTTTATAAAACCTTTGAGGTTTATGAAAAAGCAAACAGCCGTGAGAACGTTCAGTTTCTCGGTCTTCACCTTGAGGGTCCTTACTTCAATCCGATTCAATGCGGAGCTCAGGATACAAGATACATAAAGAATCCCGAATATGAGGATTATCAGAAAATCTATGATAATTCAAAGGGCTTCATCACAAGATGGAGCGTTGCTCCCGAGCTTCCCGGCTTCGACAAATTTGCAGACTTCCTTAAGGAAAAGGGTATTATCGGCTCAATTGCCCATACAGACGGTTATTATGAAGATGCGGTAAATGCATATAACAGAGGAATCAGGCTTTATACTCATTTTTACAGCTGTATGCCCTCCATAAGGAGAGTTAACGGCTACCGCAAAATGGGTATTATTGAAGCAGGCTATATGCTTGATGATATAAGTGTTGAAATTATCGCAGACGGCCATCATGTTCCGCCCGAGCTTATAAATATGGTTTATAAATTCAAGGGTAAGGATAAAATGATTCTTATTACCGACTCTATGAGAGGTGCAGCAACCGATTCGAAAACCAGCGTTCTGGGAAGCCTTAAAGACGGTCAGCCTGTTGAAATTGCCGACGGAGTCGCAAGAATCCCCGGCAAAGAGGGCTTTGCAGGAAGCGTTGCAACTGCAGATGTGCTGGTTCATACAATCTATAAAAAAGCAGGAATTCCCCTGCCCGAAGCAATTCAGATGATAACCGAAAATCCTGCAAATGCAATCAACCTTAAGGGCAAAGGGCTTATCCATAAGG
>JAZQFU010000208.1:0-3142 GCA_045539675.1 Clostridia bacterium
TATTTTTACGGTACGGATATTATTTTTGGCAACATCCTCAGATACATAAACCAGAACATTTTTATTGTTTTCAAATTTATAATAAGCATTTACATTATAACCTAAAAGATAATTGGGAGATAATTTTCCGATATCAATAATAACACCGTTTACCGATACGGTATAAGGAGATAAATCGTTTGAACCTATAAGTGCGGAAATATCAACCTCGTCCATTATACCCTCAACAAGCTCAATCCCGAAACTCTGATACATAAGACTGCTTCCGTAATTTATTTTAAAAGAAGCCTCGCCGGGAGTTACTGTATTAACGGTTAAAACCTTTGAGTGAAGCGCATTATATATGAGATGAACACCACGCTCCGCAGTTAAAGGTGCATCCATTCTGATGCTGATTCCTTTGGTTATTCCCACCGAATCGGCAGTTATTAAATATCCTGTGGGGAATCCGTTTCTTTCTTCTGCAACATCGGTATATCCCATAAGTCTTATTATATAAACAAGAGCTTCAATATAGGTAATAGTTTCATCGGGACGGAAGGTGCCGTCAGAATATCCGAAGCTATATCCTCTTTCTTTTGCCATTGCAATATACGGAGCATAAGGATTATCTGAAGGTACATCAGAAAAACTGTTTTTTGACAGTTTATCACCAAGATAACCGGAAAGACCTGAGGCTTTTACCACAAGAGAAGTAAACTCCCCTCTTGTGAGATTTCTTTCAGAGCAGATAAAGTTCTCATCAATGATTCCGACTGCGGAAAGAAGACCGTTCATTTCTTCAGCATTTGAAGGAAGGGTATATTCTGTCGCCATAGTAAAGGAAAATGTTCCTGCAATTATAACAAGAGCCAATATAATTGATAATATTTTTTTCATATTATTTTTCCTCCTTTACTAATTCATAAACTATTTTTGCACATTCTGCACGAGTTACCGGACGCATAGGTTCAAATGCACCTTTTCCGGTTCCGTTAAAAACTCCTTTTGCTTTAAGAGTATAAACCGCATCCTTTGCATAATCTGAAATTTCTGAATCATCCGTGAATTTTTCCCCGGCTTCTTCATATAAATTCAATACTCTTGCAAGAATAACAGCTATATCCTGTCTTTTTAACGCCGCGCCCGAGCCGAATAACGAATCGCCGATTCCGTTAACTGCACCGTTCTGATATGCTGTTTTAACATAGCCGTAATACCAGTCTGATTCCGAAACATCAGCAAATTCAATATTTTCTTCTTTTTCTTCAAGTTCAAATGCAAGGCATAAGATTTTTGCAAATTCTTCTCTTTTTACGGGGGCGCCGGGAGCGAATTTTCCATTGCCTACTCCATTTAAAATTCCTTTTTCGGAAAGGAACTTAGTGGGTTCGTATGCCCAGTTATCAACTTCAATATCAGCAAACACTTTAGGTATAACAGGTTTGATATCTTCGGTATGAATTTCACCTGCACCTGTTATTCCGCCGCCGACAGGAACGGTTGAAGTATTATTTGAAGGACGGGAGCTTCCTCCTCCGCCTCCACCACCGCCGCCGTGAGTACCGGAATAAGGAGGTTTGGAATAAATGAAAATAAGGGTTGCGAAATCGCCTGCGATATCTTCTCTGGATTCAAAGGGAGAATAGTCAGAAAGATCGCTTATAAGATTTGCCTGCCATCTTCCAACTAAACCGTATCCTGCCATATCAAGACCGAGATATGAACCGTAGGTTGAGATAAGATTCATTGTGAAATCAGGATTGCCCGAAGTATTTATGAGAGACAAAATAATGGAATCTTTAACATAATTATAGAGCTCTGCTTTTTTTGCGATTCCTTTATTCAGCAATGACTTTTCCACCCAGCTTATATCAGTTACGGAAGAGAAAAGCTCTTCTAAATCATTAAATGAAAACACATTCAATATGTAAGAAGCAGAAACAACCGTTCCTGAACTAAGCTTTGATAAGATAATTGCCGAATCATATAAATTTGAGAATTCAGCTATATCATCTTCGGTTTCAACTACGGGTTTAGCCGTGAATTTTTCTTTTGCAAGACTTACAAGAAGGGATAAAACTACATTTTCGTTTTCGAGAGTAACAGTTGTTGTATCCAGACCTAAAACAACATCATTGATTACTTCATCGGATTTAAGACCGAGAGTTGTTTTGAGAGTGTTAACTGCTGTTTCATCAGTATTATCAAAAATATTATCATAAACTGTCTGCAATACTCCGAGTTTATCTGAAATAGAGGTATGAAGAACCGGGAGACTTACGTCGGAAGCAATATATGCAGTATAGAATTTAGCAGATGTGGGAATTGTGAAGCGTTTTTCCCATATTCCCTGCTCATTAGCTTTGATAAGATCAAATGCTGCAACCGATGAAAAGTTTGTTGCTGTGAAATCAGCTAAAGTATAATCTGGCTTGATAAGAACAAAGGGAAGGTTTTCTTTCGGATTAGCAACGCCGTAGAAAACAATATCATTTCCGTCAAGCTTATACTGAATTTTTTCTGTTGCACTTAAAATTTCCGACTCATAAGATGATGCAGGGAATTCTGTTTTATCAGCAACGGGCTGATAATCTATTGAGCTTTCCGAGGAGATTTTTTCAAAAATATAGGTTTCAAGAGAAATACCGTCAACAGATGCAGGAATAATAATATCGTTTGAGGAAATTTTATTATTTCCCACCGAAAGTGTTGCTTCTTTTATATCTGCAATATTTTTGAAAACTCCGTTTTCCTTAATTGCAGTTAAAACAACAATATTTTTATTATTGATATTATTATTTCTTACGGTTGCTTTAAAATTAACAGTATCATTTTCAATTAACGAATTAAGTTTACCATCAATATTTTCATAGCGAGCATCCAAAACGGTGATTATACCGTTTTCTGTTATTCCCGCCTGCTCAAGAGTAACATACTCAAAAGAATATATATTTTCCGCCAAGCCGTTATGAGCTGTTACCTTAACGGTTGCGGTTTCTCCTATCGCAGTGGCAGGAATATATTCAATATTTGCATGGCTGTCTGCCGGAATGAATTTGAATTCGGGAAGCTTACCTTCAGGAACACCTACTTTATAGGAAAGCTTGTCCGGATTAAATTCAATATCAATTATACCGTTTGAAACTTCTACTGCCTTGAG
>JAZQFU010000209.1:0-2867 GCA_045539675.1 Clostridia bacterium
TGACCCTTTACCGGTTTCTCCACCGGATGTATCAACAGAGGAGGCTCCGCCACCGGTTGAAAATAATCAGAATCAATAAATAATATAAAAAGCCGTGGAAACTACGGCTTTTTGTATACTTATTTTGGATAATACACTAGGAACTTTGTTTCTTAGTGTATTCTTGTTCCGGCAGGTACCGAATCGTCAACGAAAATTACTTTGCATCCGCAGGCATTATTTGTTGCCGCAAGAAGCATTCCCTGACTTGTTACGCCTGTGAGTCTTGCGGGAGCAAGATTTGCAACAACTATGATTTTCTTTCCGATAAGCTCTTCGGGTTTATAATCATGCTTAATGCTTGAAACAATAATTCTTTCGCCTTCACCGTCAAAGAGGGTGAGCTTAAGATTATTCTGTGCTTTTCTGATTTCGGTGCATTTTACGACCTCACATACACGAAGGTCGATTTCATCAAACTTATCAAGTGAGATTTCAGGAGCAACCGGAACAAAGGGATCGGGATCTCCGTAAACCTTTTCTTCAACAACTTCAACCTCTTCAACGGGAGGAGCAAGCTCTTCCTCAGTTGCGGGATAGGAGAAATCAAGAAGACCAACGTATTTTTCAGCTTCAATAGCATAAAGGAAGAGATAAAGTCTGGGACCCTTTTCCTTGTCAATAAGAAGCTTGTATACATTCTTGAAAAATTCACCCTGAACCTTCTTAAGGTTGTTTTTATCTTCAACGAAAGCGGGGAATACAATTTTGGGAATTTCGTAAAGCTGCGTATTAAGCTCATCAAGAGTGTATCCGCCTTTTTTAATATAATCAAAGAGAAGCTCGATTTCTTTCTTTTCTTCGTCATTTAAGGTGTTGTATACATCCCAGTTTCTTAATGTGCGAAGCTTATTTACAGCCTCGGGTGCACAGTTTTCAAGCCAGAATTTTGCTCTTTCAAGTCTGTCGGCAAAATCGTCATATTTATAAGGAGTGCCGATTTTTTCGAAAACAGTTTCAAGCATGGGAATATTAAAGTCAACTACCGAACCGAGCTGAACAAGATGACCCAGAGGAACGGTTGTTAATTCTCTTCCTTCAATGAGACAGTTTTCAATAGTCGAAACAGTAAGCTCATCTGCATTTCCTTCTTTATATGCACTGTATTGCTTGTCAAATTCAAAATACTGACGGAGAATTCCGTCATCAAAGCAGAAGTCAAATGCTTTGGTGGGATGAGTCTTGGAATAGAGCCAGAGGATTATTTCGGGCTGATAAATATTAAGGAGGGTATCGGGGGTGAGATTAAGTCCCGAAGAACCGCTCATTTTACCGGTTGAACCTTTGATTCCGATAAATTCGTAACCCTGGAAAATCGGAGCCTCAAAGCCGTATATTTCTTTTGAAATGATTCGGCTTGTCTGATAGCTTCCCGCAGGAGAAGCATGATCCTTTCCACCGGGCTCGAAGTCTACGCCTTCATACATCCATCTCATAGGCCAGTCAATTTTCCATGCAAGCTTGCAGTTAAAATCGGTTCTGAAATTGAAATGACCTTTATGACCGCATTCGCATTCATATTCAGCTTCTTCGCAATTTTCGGAAAGGGATAGTATTTTTGTGGTATCCTTTCCGCATTCGGGGCAGTAGATGCTTACGGGATAATATCTTTCCTTTTCGCCTTCCTCTGCATCCTGAGTTCTGAAGCTATCAAGTATATCAAATATTTTATCTCTCTTTTTAAGTGCTGTTATAACGTGCTCTGCGTATTTACCCGAACGGTTCATTTCGGCCTGATATCTGTAATCCATTTCAATTCCGAAGCGCTTCATTGAAGCCTCGAATTCTTTTTCGAAGTGAACTGCATAATTAGGAAGTCCGTCATCGTAGGGATTTTTAACGTCAACATAAGGGCAACCGATGTATTTTTCCATATCCCCGTCGATTTTAGCTACGTTAACGGGAACCTTTCTGAAACGGTCGAACTCATCCCAAGAGAATAAAAGCTTGGCTTTCTTGCCCATTCTTCTTAAAGCCTTAACAACAAAATAGCTTGTTGCGATATCTCTGAAATTACCGATGTGAATTGAACCTGAGGGGCTTATTCCTGCGGCACAAACATACTCGGCCTTATCGGGATTTCTATCAATGATAGTTTGCGCGATTTGTTCTGCCCAATGCATATATTTGCCTTCTTTCTTAATTATAGTCATAATTTCTTATTTATCCTTATAACTTTAACATATTTGTCTTCTTTTGTCAAGATTATAACAAATTTTGGCACTAATTCTTTAATGATAACCGTATTCTGATTTAAAGTCATCTTATATGATGAAAAGTATTGTGATTTTAGTTCTTTTATGTTAGAATAGATTTAACAGAGTTAAATCTATTCAGCTAAATTCGCCTGACGGCGAGCTAAATGTGCTGACGCACGCTAAATTACTTCGTAGCTAAATTGACCTGCGGTCAGCTATAAGGCGAATTTAATTTAGCTGTTTCGAAGAAACAATTTAGCTATGAAGCGACAGCGAAATAATTTAGCTTTGAACTTTAGTTCAAAATTTAGCTAAAAAACTATAGGAAGTGTAGATATGGCTGAAAGCATAATGCTTGATAATGCAAAAGATTTTGCAGTTGAAATTATAAATATGTGTAAGAACATCAAAGAAACAAAAAAAGAAAGTGTATTAACGAATCAACTTATGCGTTCAGGAACATCAATTGGTGCCAATATTCACGAATCAAAATATGCTCACGGAACTGCTGATTTTATATCAAAAATGCAAATAGCTTTAAAAGAGTGTTACGAGTCAGAATATTGGCTGGAACTTCTGAACAGAACAGGATATATAAATGATGAAACATATAAGTCAATAATAAATGCT
>JAZQFU010000210.1:0-3656 GCA_045539675.1 Clostridia bacterium
AGAGATTACAGATACACACTTCAGAAGAATTTTCAAAAAAATATACGCTACATCCCCCGCAAAATATATTAATGATCTGAGAATAAACAAAGCTAAATCCATGCTTACAAATTCTAATGTATCCATAGATGAAATTGCCCATAAATGCGGATATAAGGATTATTCTTATTTTGCAAGAATCTTTCAGAGAACAACCGGATACACTCCCACCAAATACAGAGCTAATTTCAGCAATACAATTCTTTAAGCAGCTCCCTGTCTCCTGACTATACTGCTTTTATAATCTTTAATGATTTCAACTATTAATTAAAACGGTGATAAAATGAAAGTTCTTCTTTGCAATATTAATTCAAAATATATACACTCTTCATTAAGCATATGGTATCTTTACGAGAGCCTGAAAGCTTCTCTTCCAGAGATTGAAATATGCATTTATGAATCAACCGTCAATGCTCCCATTGAAGAAGTTATTAACAGCATTAAATCTTTCAATGCGGAATATATTTGTTTTTCCTGCTACATATGGAATATTTCATATATAAAAAATATTATCAGGGCAATGGAAAATGAGTGCAATTTTATCCTCGGAGGCCCTGAGGCGACCCATTCCGCAAAGGAGCTTCTTGAATTCTCCGGGTCGATTAAATATATTGTTATGGGTGAGGGCGAAGATGTTCTTCCGGCTATCTTCAAAGGAAATTTAAACAACGGAGTAAGCTATCGGAAAAACGGAGATATCATAATTGGTGATATTGCAAAATGTTCCGCACCTCCGAATCCTTATTCACGGGAATATCTTTCGTCACTCAAAGGAAGAATAGCATATATTGAGGCATCCAGAGGATGTCCTTTTTCCTGCTCTTTCTGCCTTTCAGGAAGAAAAGATAATGTACGTTTTTTTGATTTGGATGAAACTAAGAAAAAGATAATCACTTTAGCAAATTCCGGAACAAAAACCGTGAAATTCATAGACAGAACCTTTAATTGCAACCCCGAAAGAGCAGCAGAAATAATATCATTTATACTAAGCGAATATAAAAAAGGAATCCCTGAAGGAGTCTGCTTTCATTTTGAAGTTGCAGCGGATTTGTTTAATGAAAGTCTTCTTAAACTGTTAAGCGAAGCTCCCGTGGGATTATTTCAGATAGAAGCAGGAATTCAGAGCTTTAACGAAAAAACACTTACTGCCTGCACAAGAAAAACAAACATTGAAAAAATCGAGAGAAACCTGCGTTTTCTGCTGAAAAGAAAGAATATGCACATACATATTGATCTTATAGCAGGTCTCCCCCATGAGGATATAAAAAGCTTTGAGAATTCATTTGATAAAGCATATGAATTAAAAGCAAATATGCTTCAGCTTGGTTTTCTGAAATTTCTCAAAGGTTCGGAAATGAGAAAAACAGCTGATGAATTTGGTGCAGAATACTCTGATTCACCACCTTATGAAATCACCTCCAACAACATCCTTTCTTCCGAAGATATTGAAAAACTCAAAGGAATCGAAGAGCATCTTGAAAAAATGTATAATTCAGGAAGATTTTTAAGAACTCTGAATTATTTGTTAAAATCCCTTGAGCTTACCCCCTTTAAGCTTTTTTCATTTATTACTGAGAATATTGAAATGAATAATAATATGTCGCTGACAGAATATACGGATAGAATTTATAATCTTCTTTCGGAAAAGACTGATAAAGAAAAGCTTCGGGATATAATGATATGTGACTTTTTATCAACCAACGCATCCGGGCATCTTCCGTCTTCCTTATACCGCTACGATAAAAGACTTTCAAAAGTCCGTGCAGGAATAAAGGGCAGAAAAGGAAATGCCGTACTTTATTCGGGAACGGAAAGAGCGGTTATCGCTGATTACGAAGCGAATCCCCACCCTATAACGGGAAGATATAAGCTTCAGTTTATTACCCTTTAGTAAGAATAAAGCCTGTAAACACACTCAATAATAAAAGTATAATATACAGAGGCTGATGAATCATTATTTCAACATCCGGAAACACGGCAAAAACTGAAGCCGCAAGAAAACCGCAGACAACACAATATGCGGTTCCCCGATACCTTTTAAAAATCATATCAATTATTCTGAATAATACCAGAGAGGTTAAACCAAAGGAAAATGCAATTATAACAGCACCGGGAATATCATTGCCGCCAAGACAATTGATATACATATCATAAAATCCCAGCTTTATAAGAATGAAAGAAGTGCTTATTCCCGGCACAACAGTACCCACAGATACAACTGCGCCTGTAATTAAACGAGCTATGTTCAAAGGCAGCTCCGACCTGATGTTGTCTGCATATGACGAAAGATATAAGCTTATCGAAAATGCCAGTAAAAATATGATGATATATTTACTTTTTTTAATTTCAGCAGTACCCATTTTAACCACAGAGGGAATACTGCCTGCCACCAATCCGCAAAAAATAACCATAACAGTATTATAATTATTCTCAATAAGATTCATAAGCAATCTTGCAAATACCATTATACCAATCAGTATACCCACCCCTATGGGAATAAGCCAGCCGAAACTTTTTTTAGGAGTATGACGAATATCTGATATTGCCCTTATCGACGGCTCATAGATTCCGTATGCCGCCGCTATAACTCCTCCGCTTACCCCGGGGGTTACCGCTGCAATTCCGATTATAAGACCGTAAATAAACCTTTTGATTTTACTGATATATACTGACATAAAAAATCACTCCCCTGCAAATATATGCAAGGGAGTGATTTTTTATTAGAATTTATTTCTTTTTATTGCCTAAAATATTAAGAAGGTAAATAGCCCCCATTATTACTGCAGTAACAACGAAGATGCCGAGCATACCTTTACCCATTATAGGAAGTGTTTCAAGAAAAGCATTAACATTTATACTCATTATATTTCCTCCTTATAACACAATATTTCCGACTATGCTCATGATAAGTCCGCCTGCAATAACAGATGCAATCTGACCGGAAACGTTAACACCAACAGAATGCATAAGAAGGAAGTTCTGATTATCCTCAGCAAGTCCCATCTTATGAACAACACGTGAAGACATAGGGAATGCAGAAATACCTGCGGCACCAATCATGGGATTAATCTTTTTCTTAAGGAAAAGATTTAAGAGTTTTGCAAAGAAAACTCCGCCGATGGTATCGAAAATAAATGCAATAAGTCCGAGTCCCATAATAAGAAGTGTATTCCAATTGAGGAAGAGGCTTGCTTCCATCTTGGTTGCAATTGTGATTCCAAGGAAAAGAGTAATAAGATTTGCAAGAACCTTCTGGGCTGTTTCAGAGAGATTATCGAGAACTCCGCATTCTCTGATAAGGTTACCGAACATAAGGAATCCGATAAGCGCAACACTCTGAGGAGATACAAGACCAACGATAACTGTTATGATTATGGGGAAAAGAATCTTGGTAAGCTTGGAAACCTGCATTGGCTTATATTCCATTCTTATAAGTCTTTCTTTTCTGGTTGTGCAAAGCTTTATTACAGGAGGCTGAACTATAGGAACAAGTGCCATATATGAATAAGCCGCAACCATAATAGCTCCTAAATAATTTGAATCAAAGAAATTTGCAACGAATATAGAGGTAGGACCGTCAGCTGCACCGATGATAGCGATTGAAGCTGCATCCTTCA
>JAZQFU010000211.1:0-6702 GCA_045539675.1 Clostridia bacterium
GTACGATGGTACGGCAAGGCTCATTTTGGCGAAAAGCAAGAAAAAGTCAGGAAAATTCGATGTTTTCCTGACTTTTAAACTGTATGTTTGCAAGCAAACTACACCTCACCACCGCCTATAGCGGAGCCTCTCCTCAAGGAGAAGCCTTTATTTCTTGCGGTAGACCGACTTTTTCGACAGTCTGAGGCGTATCAACTTCAGGTTGATACGCCTCTTGTTTTATAGTGTAGTGAAAAGCTCTCCGCAGTCGAAATATTTTACTTCCGTTTCTTTTAGAGTATCTTTAAGATAATCTGCTATATATTTCATTCCGTCTTTTTCCGAGCCCATATGACCGAGAATAAATAAAGGCTTTCCTATTCCAAGCTGAACCGCATCACGAATGTATTCTCCAAGATTCCATTCGCAGTTTTCTCCCACGACAAGACCGTCAATATCATCTCTGAGGGATTCATCGAAAACATAATTGGGCCCCCATGAGCCAACACACATGGAAAGTGTTTTTAATTTTTCGTTGCCTTTTCCGATAAAGCGTATGTTGGAAAGGTTAAGCTTATCTTCCAGACTGTGATAGATTTCAGAAACGGAAACAGGGGAGTCAAAGGTAAATTTCTTATTGCCGTCAAATTCACCCTTCCAGCCGGTTTCACGAAGTACGCCTTCTATGATTCTGTCTTTAGGCGTAAAGTGTAAATTATCATGAAATCTGAAAACGGTAATATTGTTTTCCTCAAGGAGAGCAAGCTTTCTTTTATAAACCTCGGTTTCCTTATGGTTTTCAAAATAATTGTGAAAGGTGGGTTCGTGCGTAAGAATTGTATCTGCACCCCAGCGGGCCGCCTCGTTTATTACATCAATTGTGGCAATGCAGCAAACCGCAAGCTTTTTTATATCCTTTTCGGGATTACCGTAAACAAGACCGTCGTTTGACTTGGTGCTTTTGGTTAGGGGAGACCATTCAAAGAGAGTCTCCATCAGTTTGATTCCGTTCATTTCATTCTCCTTATAATTTCAAAAAATGTACCCAGAACAGTAAAAATAAGAGAGGATAATAAAGCGGTTACCGAATTTAAGATTGCCAGAAGTATTTGTGAATTATCGGAAGAACCGAACAGGCTTCCGAAAACATCTTTTGAAGCCGGTGACTGTGCGCTTAAAATTGCAAGGTTTCCGGTAAGAAACATAATAAATGCAATTGCAAAGCAAACAATTGAAAGAATAAGAAAAACAATTTTTGAAGTTTTCTTTTTCTTTGCTTTTTTTGGTGCCGCCTTTGGAATTCCATTTTCAGCTTCTTCTTTATGGGGAATTACTGCAGGAATGTCAAGCTGGCTTTTTCCGCAGTAGGTGCAGAAATCGAAAGCGGGATTGATTTCTCTTTTGCAGAATCGGCATAATCTCGGTTCAACCTCACTTATTTCGGGAGCTTCTTCAGAGAGTATTTCCGAAAACTCTTCCTCGGGGATACCGGTATTTTTAATTTCTTCGCTCATGGCTACCTCCTATATGCATGACATGAAAATATTAGCCGCAACAGCTATAATTATAAAAACAGCAACCGTATATACGGAAATTCTAAAAACAGTTGCCTGAACTCTGTTGAGTCTTACCGGGCGTATTGCCGTGCGTTTGTTTTTTATAAGATATACGAGTCTTGATGTAAAGCATACCGAATTAAATGCCGAAAGCATTGCTATGATTACAGAGAGTGTCAGATAGAGCCAGTCAAGTGCATAGGTTATAATGTAGTTTAATTCGGGTGCAACATATGAAATCGAAAGACCTTCCCTCACGTATTCGTATTTAAGTCCAAGCTGGGTTATGAATACGGAAAGAGCCGGCGTTGATGCCTTGAGTGCATAAACAAGATTAATAATATAGAGTATTGCCAGCGTTAAGATAAGAACCGAAATTCCAAGAAAACAACCGTTTGCAGTCACGGAATTTCTTACCAATGCATCAAGCTTTTTAAAGGCTTTCATTTTTTTTGTTTTTATATCGGGCTTATATTCGGCAGAAGGGTTGACAGGGCAACCGCATTTTCCGCAATATAAAAACCCGGGAGAAATAATTGCTCCGCATCTTTTGCAATTTTCCATTTTACCACTCCATTCTTTCTTAGGGTGACAGTAGTTATCTGAACCTCGTTTTTTGCTTCCTTTTTTCGCCTTTCGAGGACGAAAAGCCAGAAGATGCCGGAATTTTACTGTTTCGGGCGGGTTCTGACAGCTCCTGTTACGCTAATTATAACTCAAATTTTGTAATATTTCAATTAATAATGTATGAATTTTTCGTGAAATATTAAAATTATGTTGAAATTTTCTGAGATTGATGATAAAATATACAAAAATACGGTCATGTGACCGAATGAAAAGGATGGTTAAAATGGGAGAGTACGAACTCTATACTCCCGCAGCTCCCGTAGCTTCGAGAGAGAAATGTGCAAATTACCCGGCACTTAAGATTGTTTCTATGGTGCTTGCAATTATTTCGGGTTTACTGTTTATTTACTATGCGGCAGGCTTTACTACCGACTATATGGCGCAGATTAAGCAGTACAATGAAATGGGAGTGGAAATTCCCAAGTCCACAATTAATGTTATTTATTTTCAGCTTGCGCTTACCTTTGCTATGGGCGTTCTTCCCATCGTAGGTGCAATTCTCCCCGCAAAGTTCAATAAGTGTGCAATTATGCTTACATCACTTCCCGTATGCTGGGGTCTTGTAACCGCACTTCCTACTTTTGTTATCGGTCTTGTTCAGAAAGCTCCCTTAGCTGAGCTTACTGAAATTATCGTTATGACGGCAGGCGGACTTTTTGCACTTGTTGCGGCAATTCTTCTTGTATGCATTCCCTGCTGCAAAAAAGCAGAGGCTGAGAGCGGATATATTGATGAGTATATCGAAGAGGATGTAACCTTTGAAGACTATTCTTCAGAAGCTTGCGAAGAAGAAACCGAAGAGGTTTCTGAAGCTTCCGAAGAGGTTTCTGAAGCTTCAGAAGAACCCTCCGGAGAAGAAGAGGAAGCTGCTGAGGATCCTTTTGTTCAGTAACAGACAACCGGTTAAACAGGTTTCGGCGGTTTAATTTTTAAATCGCCGAAATTTTTGTTATAAATCTGTCGGACGGTCATATAAATGTACAAAGGATGTTTGTGTATTTATATAGCCATCGGAATTATAAGGAGATTTTTTTATGACTCATTTTTCAGGAGTACCGGAAAAGAAAATACCGTTGAATCCCAGAAGAGCGGTTATTGCCGCCGTTGTTTCTGCCGTTTTCACGGTTATTCTTATGCTGCTTTTTTCATTTATTGTGAATATTTCGTTGCTTCCGGAGGGAGCGGTTCCCGTTCTTTCAATTCTTCTTACTTTGGCAGGTGCTTTCTTTGCAGGCTTTCTTACTGCGTTGAGTGTTCCTTCTTACGGACTTTTTAACGGAATGCTTTCCGGAATTGCATACTTTCTTATTATGTATGTTTTTTCGTCGGCAATTTCCTTAAGCCTTGCGATTAACAGCAAATTTTTTGTGAATTTGATTATCTGCATTGCGGGGGCAGGTGCAGGAGGAATTTTAAGCATTAATCTTAAAGCAAACAGAAAAAGCAGAAAAAGAAGAAGATAAAAGAATAAAAAACGACCTTTTTATGTAAAGGTCGTTTTTTTACGGAAACTGCCGTTTCCGTTGCTGTTTCCTTATGTTTTAATCGGTAAAAAGCTGAGTGTGGTAAATGCCGTAGCTTCCTCCGTTTACCACACCTATGCCTGTCTTTTTATAATTTGCATTTAAAATATTTTTTCTGTGACCGTCAGAATTCATCCAGGCCTTAACTACTGATTCTGCGGTTTTCTGGCCTGCTGCAATATTTTCTGCAGCGGCACCGTATGAAATGCCTGCTCCTTTTATTCTGTCAAAAGGAGAAAGACCCTCAGGCGATGTATGAGAAAAGTAATTTTTTGAGGCCATATCCTGACTGTGTCTCTCGGCTACCCTTGAAAGCTCAGAGGAAAGCTGAAGAGGTGCAAGACCGTGATTTGCTCTTTCTATATTGATGAGACGGTGAATTTCCTCCTCGATGGTTAAAGAGGGGGAAACGTTCTCTGAATCTGAGCTGCCCTGATTTTCGTTTGAATCATTTTCCGTTCCGGGCTTTTCATCCGGAAGCGGAGTCTCCTCGGGAAGGGGAGTTTCCGGAGCCGGCTCTTCCTCGGGAAGAGGTTTTTCAGGAAGGATTATTTCAGGCGGAAGCTGACATTGTCCGCGGAAATATTCCGCAATGAATTCTCTTAAGAAATCGGGAATGTTATCTTTTTCTGCTGCCTGAACAGCATATGCTGAAGAACAGCAAACAAATAAGGAAACAGCAAAAATCATAAGCTTTTTCATGCTTACAACTCCTTTCGCTGTTATTTCGGGAGTAATGCTCCCGAACTTATGATAACATATCAGCGGCGGCTATTCAACCGGTAAATTCCGGCAGAAATCCGTCCGGAGACTGAGAAAGCAAGAAGGAGCTTTAAAATATCGGGGATTATGAAGGGCATAACACAGATAACAAATGATGCCTTAAAGCCTTCAAAGGTCATAAGGGAATTTATTCCCATATACCAGAGGAGTCCGCATACATAACAAATCAGAAGCCCTGCAAGGGCAGAAAGAATTCTTGCGTGTTTGCTTTCACGGTTAACTGAGGAGAAAAGCATATATATTACCGTTGCCAACAGAAATCCGGGAAGGTATCCGCCTGTGTTTGAGAAAAGAACTGAAATGCCGCCGCGAAAACCGGCGAATACAGGTGCACCCATAAATCCGAGGAGAATATAAAGAAGTGCAGAAAAGAAAGTGCTTTTCCCGCCGAAAACAAAAAGCAGAAGGAATATGGCAAAGGTCTGCATGGAAACAGGTATGGGCAGAGGAATAATAATCCAGGAGCAGACCGCAATGAATACTGCCGAAAGGGCAATATAAAGCATATTTTTCAGTTTCATAAATCATTCTCCGTTAGTATCAATTCCGTCAAATCGGATAACCGTGGTATAGTTTTCGCCGCTTTTTACGATTTCTTCATCAATGAGAGCTTTTATTTCACCGCAACGGCACATCATAGAATAAGGCACAGCAAGATCAAAAACGAGCTTTGTTCCCGTTGAGCCTCTTACGGGTCTGAAATCGTGAATTGAAAGTGATGAATCTATTCTTTCTATGATTCCGAGGATATTATTATACATTTCATCTCTCTCGGAATCGTTAATGACTACCGGATCATAGTGAATAACAAGATGTACGTTAAGCTTTTCAAAAACCTCCCATTCAATGCCGTCAATAATATCGTGACATTCGAGAGGGCTTTCCTCGGAGCTTAATTCCACGTGGACGGAAGCATAGTATTTCCCGGGCCCGTAATCGTGAACCAGCAGATCGTGAATTCCAAGCACCTTCTCATTGGAAAGCACAAGTCTGCTTATTTTTTCTGTCAGCTTTTTATCGGTGCTTTTTCCGAGCAGGGGAGAAATTGTATCTGCCGCAGTCATTATAGCGGAATAAATAATAAACAATGCCGCGGCAAGACCGATATACCCGTCAATTCGCAACTTGAAAATATGCTCGGAAATAATTCCCGAAAGCACAGCCAGAGATACTATAACATCGTTTCTGCTGTCTGTTGCGGCGGCAAAAAGTACCGGCGAATCAGTAAGCTTTCCCAGTTTTTTGAAGAAAAACATCATCCAGAGCTTAATCAGGGAAGATAAAGCAAGCACCGAAATTGTAACGTATGAAAATAAAACCGGAACAGGATGAAGAATCTTTCCGAAAGAGGTCGTTGCAAGATTTTCGCCAATATAAAATATAACCATAGCAACACCCAGCCCCGCAATATACTCATACCTTGCGTGACCGAAGGGGTGATCCTTATCTGCCGGCTGCTGCGCAAGACGGAATCCCAGATAAGTAAGAACCGATGAGGCTGAATCGGAAAGGTTGTTTACACCGTCTGCAATAACGGAAACCGAGCCTGAAAGAATTCCGGCAATAAGCTTGGCAATAAAGAGAAGAGTATTCAGAATAATGCCGGTTATTCCGCCAAGCTTTCCAAGTCCCGAATGAAGCTCAGTTGTATCGGCTTCTTTTTTGTTTTTCATAAAAATGTTTATAATAAAATCTGTCATTGATTTACCTCCGGTTTAATTATACAGAATATACCATAATTTATGCGATTTGTCAAACAAAGTGATTCAGAACCGTTTTCTGTATTCTCCGGGAGTTATGCCCTTTTCCTTCCTGAACTGGCGGATGAAATGATAAATACTCTGATAGCCGCAGTCATCTGCAATGCGTTCAAGATTTAAAGTGCCTACCGTCAGTAAATGAGCGGCTCTTGAAAATCTTGCATCAATAAGAACCCGATAAGGTGAGATTCCGAAAAATTCCTTATTTATAACCGTAAATCTTGTTCGGCTTAAGCCTATCTCGCTTGCCATATGCTCCGCACCGGAATAATTCCCGGGATTACGGTAAATGGCTTCTCTTAATGCCTTGAGATTGCTTCTGTGGGGAGAAACCGAATTATCGTTAAGCTGTCTTTTAAGCCTGATCAGCCCTGCATCCGGACGCAGATTTCAGCGGTGTGGAAAAGTTCTTCGGAGATATATTCACGAAGCTGATGAAGGAATGGCCGGCAAAATACGGAGTCTATTACAATG
>JAZQFU010000212.1:0-2478 GCA_045539675.1 Clostridia bacterium
TGATGAAGCATCATCCTCAAAGCTTCTGTTTATAAATTCTTTATACAGTCCCGATGTTACGGGAGTGACATATGAATTTACCAATGACGGAACAGAAGTAACCGAAGTCAAGGAAAATGTGACTGCAGGTGGAACTCCTGCAAAAGGTATTATTGAGGTAACAAATCTCGACAGAGAGGTAACCGTCAAAGGTTACGTTGAAGATGCAGAGTCACTTCCTTTGGGAGGATTGCCTACAGGTGTGGTTGTTTTAAACAAAGGCAAAACCAAAGATGATCTTATCGAAGAGGCTGATGCCATAGACGGTGAATCAGACGGAATCTCTTCAATGATATATCTGGATGCAACGGAAACGGATAGTGAAGGCAACTATTCCTTTAAGCTGGAAATGCCTGAAGATGCTGAAATGGGAGATTATATTATATTCTCCAAAGTTGGGAACATCGAATATGCAACCACGATGAGATATCTTACAAGCAAGCAGAAGCAGGATGCCGTAAAAGTTGTAAATGCTTCTCTTGAAAAAACTCTGTCTGAATTCATAACCGCAATAGAAGAAAATGAGTTTCCCTTATCATTATTTGTTGATTATAGGTCAAACAGGGAAATGCTTAATGCAGTAAAAGAAAAGCAAACATTTATGGAGCTGATAAAGAGCTGCGGAGAATATTCCGAGGATATTGCAGATGTTTCGGATTCAGTTAACAAATTCAATAAAAACCTGGATAATGCAATTCTTTTAAGCTATATGGAATCAATTGACGATCTTATTGAGCTGAAAGCTTACGCTGAAGCTTGCGCTGAACAGACAGGGCTTGATTTGTCGGGAATTACCGAGGATAACAGTGAGTTCGTATATACTGCACTTTCAGGCTTTGAGGATTTTTCGTCACTTGATAAAATCAATACCCATATAGCAGAGAATATAGTTGTTTTTGATATCCCGAATGCTTTGAACTGGGGCACCATAAGAAAAACGGTGGAAACCTATGCCGGTTATTTAGGGCTTGATTTGGAAGCTTGTGAAGTTGAATATAACGATGTTTACCGGGAAATGTTTAAGGTAAAGGATAAGCTTGTCAGTATCGGAGAAATAAAAGAAACCTTCGAAGAGCTTATGAAGGAATGCCCGGTTAAAGAAGAAAATGTATTACCACCCCAAAAAAGACCGTCAGGCGGTGGAGGCGGCGGTGGAGGAAGAGGAGGAGTTGCTTCAACTCCTGTTGTGACTCCTGAAACTGCTGTTAAACCTCCTGAAGAGACTGTAGCTCCCGGTATTCCTGAACCTGAATTTCCTTTTGATGATGTTGCTTCTGACTTCTGGGGATATAAGGATATAAAAGAGCTTTACGGCTTAAAGCTTATTAACGGTATATCAGATACTGAGTTTGCGCCGCAGAATAATATCAGAAGAGAAGAATTTGTTGCACTTCTTGTAAGAATGGCAGGCCTTGAAAATACTTTTGAGGATGCAGGTTTTACAGATGTTGATTCCGATGCATGGTATAGAGGCGTGCTGAATGCAGCTTACCGTAAAGGAATAATCAGCGGCAGGTCTGACGGTTCATTCGGTGCAGGAGAGAATATCACCAGGCAGGATATAGCCGTTATGATTAATAATATGGCAGGCAAGGGAATGCTTGATATTTCGGATAAAGATGCAGAAATAACCTTTTCCGATAAGGAAGATATCTCCGTTTATGCGGCGGAATCCGTTGAACGTGTTGCGGAATCGGGAATAATCACAGGTTATGCCGATTCAACCTTCCGTCCTCTAAATAACGCAACAAGAGCCGAAGCTGCAACAATAATTTTAAGAATATATAACTTAATGCATAAATAACGGAGGGTTATATGAATAAGCAAGTAAAATTTGAAAGCTGGAAAAGCTTTAAAGAATATGAACAGGACGGATGCTGGGAGTTCTCAGAAAAAGAAGAGGATATCAGCATTGCTCTTGCAGGCGGGAAATTCGTTTGCGTTCAGTTCGAAAAAAAAGCCTGTGATATTAAAGGTAATTCGGTTTACGAAATTTCCTATGACCTTGATGTCAGGGGAGAAAAAGCATGGGTAAGAGTTATGCACGGCTGGTATGACGGGAATGGGAACGCTCTCGTAAAAGGGTACCTTTCAGGAAATGATAAAATAGTTGCTCCCGAAGATGCCGCATTTTTGAAAATTTCGGTCAATATCCATTCATCCCTTAAGGCTGAGTGTAATTTCAGCAATCTCATGGTTGAATGTCTGGGAGAATATAAACCGCACAATGTAACCCTTTCTACCGTTGCCCTTAAATATCCTGTGTATCCTGAAAAAAAAGACTGCAGGGATAATCTTAAGGAAACTCTTGAAAAGATAGATGAGCTTTGCACGAATGAAAAGCCTGACCTTATTGTGCTTACTGAAGCCTTTTATACAATCAAGTGTCAGATTCCGACGGAAAAAGCTTCTCTGCCTGAAGATTCAGAGCCTGTAATG
>JAZQFU010000213.1:0-2613 GCA_045539675.1 Clostridia bacterium
TCTCCTGTTACGCTGAGTATTGTCTGCATATACTCCTTCTTTTCAGATTCGCTCATATTTTTTGTTGCCTTCATATCGCAGGCAATTTCGCAGGCTTCCCCCACATTTGCGGGAATAAGCCATGCCAGGGGATTAAACCAATGGATTGCATTGGTTAAAATCGCCAGCCACTTAAGGAAAAGGTCTTTTCTCTTGTAATGGCAAAGCTCGTGAAGAAAAATCATTTCAAGGCTTTTCTTTGGAAATTCCTTTTCGGGAAGATATACCACGGGAAAGAAAACTCCGCAAAGAAGGGGAGTCGAAATTCCCTTTGCCTGCTTTAACGGGATTTTTCTTCTGATTTTAAGAGCTTTTTTAACCGTTTCAAATTCTTCGCATTGCTCCCCTGAAACGGAAAAAGAGCGTATTTTGCGAAGATAGATTAAATAGCTTATTCCTACCGCTGAAAGATAAATAGCGGCTCCCGAAAGCCAGAGCACGGGAAGAAAATTCCATAAGCGGATTTGTATTTTCTTTTCTCCGGTCACCATGGGAAGACTTTCTTCCTTCTCTTCAGGCTCTGTATTTTCAGATACAGCTTCATTTTCAGCCTTAAATACGGGAAGAGAAACGTTGGCTGCCTTTTCGGGAATGAGCATACCGAAAGGGAATAGCATAAATGCCATAACAAGAAGCCATATAACGGTTTGACCTGCGGCAGAAATAAGCCTTAAGGTCACGGGCTTCAAAATGAGTGCAGCTGCGGTTATAACAGAGCCTGTTATGCTCATTGTAAGAACTGCTCTGAAGATTTCTTCCATAGCCTACTCCAGTTCAAAAAGCTTTTTAAGCTCCGAAAGGTCATCCTCGGAAAGCTTCTTTCCGTCATAAAGTGCGGCAACAAGATTCTTAACCGAGCCCTTATAAAGCTTCTTTAAAAAGCTTTCTGTTTCTTCAAGTCCGTATTCCTCTTCCTTAAGTATGGGATAATAAAGATTTGCCTTGCCCTTTTTGTCGCAGGCAATGATTCCTTTTTTAAGAAGCCTCTGAAGGAAGGTTGAAACGGTGGATGCCGTCCAGTCATTTCCGCAAAGTGCGTTAACAACCTCAGATACGGAAAGCTTTTTTTCCGTTCCCCATAAGATTTTCATAATTTCATATTCCGAATCGGTTATTGTGTGCTTTGTGTTTGACATTATAATATCCTCCTGACTACGTTTGTAGCTACAATTCTATTATAATACGTGTAGCTACATTTGTCAACAATAAATTTAAAAAATTCCGGAGTCATATTTCCGCCCCGGGCGGCATAGCATATACTAAAACTCGATACGGAGGTTATTATGGAATTTGATGTTTCGAAAAAGAGCTTTAAAACCTTGAAAAACGTGGCAGAAGCGGAAAATGAGGTTACATATGAATGGGATGTTATTGTGCCTGATTCCAAGCCGGATATAAAAAGAATAATTGTTGCCGACGGAATGTGTAATATCCGTGATAAAGAGATTATGCAGGATAGGGCGGTAATTAACGGCGAGGTGGCAGTAAATATAATTTACGAGCCTGCGGAAAATAAAGGCGTGGTAAGATCAATAATAAGTAATCAGAGCTTCAGCTATATTATGGAGCTTTCGGGAGTTGACCGTGAGACAGAGCTTTACTTAAGCTGCAGAGTAAAAAGAATAAGGGCATCGGTCATAAACAGCAGAAAGGTGAGCATTATCTGCACCCTTGAAATGTGCGGAGCGGCAGTAAGAGAGACTGAGCATTTTTACGTTGACGGAATTTCGGGCGGCGAAATTGAATTCTTAAAAAAAGAAATCAATGCCTCCAGAGAGCTTCCGGGAAGGGAAAATTATCTGGAAATAAGTGAAAGCTTTGAAATCCCTGTGGGCAAGCCTTCTGCAGAGGAAATAATAAAAACCTGCGTGAGACTCAATGAAAGGGATATCCGCCCTATGAACGGTAAGCTTCTCATAAAGGGAGAGCTTGCGGTTACCGTAATATATAACGGGGAAAATGAAGGAGACGGCACCTGCTTTTGCGAGTTTCTTCTTCCCTTCACCGAGATGGCGGATTCGGAGCAGATAACCGACGGATGTATATTTGACGGAGATATTACCGTTCAGGATTTAAGAAGCGAAATAATTACCAACGGAGAAAATGAACACAGAGTAATCAACATATCGGCAGGTCTTCTGATTTCGGGAAGAGGATACGAAAACTTAACCCTTGATGCGGTGGTGGATGCCTATGGCAGGGAATATGAGGTGGAGCCGGAAAGCGAAAAGGAGGCTCCGGACGGTGCCTCGGATTTCGGTGAAAGCAGAATAACCGTTAAAGATACAATTGAATTCACCGGCGGAGAGGGCGTAAATAAGGTTATTAATATAAACGGACAGGAATACGTGAAGAGTGTAAGCTCATGTGAAGGAAAGGTAACTGTGGAGGGGGCGGTTAACTGCGATATTTTATATAATTCCGTCGAAAGTGATTTGCCCGTCAGCTTTGTAACCCGTGAACTTCCCTTTAAAGCGGAAATCGGGGTGAGGGGAGCGGAACGGGGCTCAGTTGTGAGAGTGAAAACCGGAATTGTGAATATGGGCTACAGTATAATCAATCCCACTCAGCTTG
>JAZQFU010000214.1:0-4300 GCA_045539675.1 Clostridia bacterium
TTGCCTCAATGCTCTCATCGAAAAGATTGAAGAGTTCAACAGAAAGCTCAATATTCCCAAGACAATTAAGGAATTCGGAGTTAATGAGGAAGAGTTCTTAAGCAAGGTTAAGGATATTGCCGCTAATGCAGTTGGCGATGCATGCACAGGCTCCAACCCCAGAGCAATCGATCCCGAGCAGATGGAAAAGCTCTTTAAGTGCACCTTCTACGGAACAGAAGTTGATTTTTAATTTAAAATATAAAGAAAAGAGCATTGTTGCATCATATATGCGGCAATGCTCTTTTTTATATGTGGCGGAATTGCAAGGCAATTCATATTTTTCTGAATGAATTGATAACTCCGTTATTATGAATTGGCTATGCCTTAACGACAGAAGTCGTAATTAGCAATTAGAAATTAGGAATTAACTCCTTCCGTCTTTGCCTGCGGCAAATCCACCTTCCTCAACGAGGAAGGCGCCCTGCGGAATATTTTAAAAATCGCCCCTTATACGCAGGGAACGACCTGCGTGTCAATCCGTCGGAAAGGCAGAAAAGAATAACGAATAATGAATAATTGTGGTGCAATACATAAAACAGCGGATGTGAATTTTCACATCCGTTTATTTATAGCATTTATTCTCAAAATGCAACATCAAAAAACACCAGCCTAACATTTTGCAACATTCGCCCTTGACAAACTGCAACTCATGTGTTATTATGATGTTGCGGTGAACAACCAAGAAGAAAGAAGGTGATAATATATGAATTCATCGTAAAAGAGAATGTTAAATAAAAAAGCACATTAAAATCCGCTGCAACGGTTTTAATGTGCAAATGATATGCTAAGCATACCACCCAACAAGGGTATTTTAGCATATCATCAAAACAAAATCAAGAAAATAATTTACAAATGAAAGGAAAATTTAAAATGGCAAAATATTTTGAAGACTATGACAAAAATACCTTTACAACATCATCGGATGATGATAAAATTAATAAGAAGAATAACAGTGGCTCATACCCGGCTTTCCGAAAGCCTGTGTTCCGTGGGAATTCCAATGGAGTCGAAAACAGATTCCATTCGGCAAATAATACACCGGTGCAGCCGGAAAATAAGCCATACAGCTACGGAATACCAATGAGCCGTGAAGATAAGATTGCCGAGAGCTTAGGCAGAAGCCTTAATACAGCACTCACTAAAGAAAAGAACAGAGTAAAAGCTATTGCCGATAAAATGAGCAGAGATATAGAAAAAACGAAACAAAGGCAAAACGGCACGCAGAGTGCGAAAAGAAGTGATACATCCTTTGCTTTGCAGGATAAAAATGAAGCTTCACATAAAGCTGAAAAGCTTTCGGTTGTAACTCCTGTGCCAAAGGAACAAAAAATATATTCAGGAACACCGGTAAATCCGGAATATGCAATTTCAAAAACCTATGGCACGGAAAAAGAAAAAGATGTCTTTGCAGTCCTTAAGGGTATGGATGAGGTAACCGGAAAAGATGATGCCGGAAGATACCTCAGGGGAAGAACGGAATGGCTTGACAATGAAAACAGATATCTTTCTGCAATAAATAATAATGCAGAACGAAAAGTGACGGATTATTCAAAAAACAATCCGGATGACATGGAAAACTCCGGATATTCTGAGTTACGTTTATTATCAGCAAGCGAGGCTTTGTCAGATAATAAATTAGAGATTGGAAAGAAGATTGACGAAGCATTCAAAGAAGAACAAATGAAACCGTTGCTTGGAGACGAATATTCCTTTTCTATACTTCGGAGTATGCAGGAAAGCTATAAGAAAAAAATGAAACTTAACTATGATGGAATGGTGAAGAAATACGGAAAGGATAATATTGATCGATTATATGGTATAATGTATGACACCAGAAATTCAGAAGAATTTAATGCAGATTTTTACAACGGGATTCTATTGCCTAAAGGCTCAGAGATGAAGTATATTAACAAGAATTACACGGAAATAACAAAAAGACCTATATCTTACGCAATCGCTCGTCTGATTGAAATAAAAATAGAATATGAAAGGACAGATAATCCCATAAATCGCAGGGTTTGTGCAGAAGCGGGGAAATATCTGAAATCGTATATCAAAGAAATGGCGGAACGAGGATTTAAAGAGGAGTTTATTAATACAGAAATCTATAATGCATTGAGTCGTGAGGAAATATATGATGGGTCAAGCATTAACAATTGGTTGAAAGCTTTGAATTTTATGCTTGATGATAAATACAGAAGCGGCGAAATCAAGCTTAACAATGGTCCAATGGCAAGTGATAATATAAATTATGATTTGTTACAAATTATGGACTGTATTTCCGAAGATAAGGAAATAATAATATACGGAAAAACCCATCTCACCGGTAATACTGAAAGAATAAGATACAAGTCGGGTAGTAAGATTGATGCGGAGGTGTATCCTTATACTGCTGTTTTATATGCTGAATATCCGTTTGGTGATGATATTGAAATGATGAATATGGGGAGAAGTTGAGATGAAAAAACTTATTCTGTTTATTATATGTGCAATATTGCCTTTTAATATAGTAAATTCCGGGGCATATGAAATTGAAGAGAACAAATATTCTGTTCCGTTTAAGCGCAGTTTTTTTTCGGGGATAATGGATTGGGCATTGCTTGCGGAAAACCGACATAATGACTGTCTTATTATTTATGATGCGGAACATAACGGATTCCTGGTTTATGACTATAAAGGGAACCTGCTGTTTGATGAGCTTTCATCTTTGGTTTATTATTCCGATATTCCGGACGGGAGTATATATGTGTTTACAACATATTATGCTGTTCAGGAAGAAACTGAATTGTATATCAGGGCAAAGGAACTGATAAAAGAAGGAAATAAAAATATATTTGAGAAAGACGGAGATATCATACTGACAAGGTACCGGATATTGAATCATCGTGGCGAATTATTACTTCCCGAGGAAATAGCTTATGAGATTCAATTTGAAAATCAGACGAGTATGCCATATACAGGAGATATATTTATCCGTGCATACGGAACGGAGAATTTTTATCGGTTTGATAAAATCAACGGCAGAATAACCGATTGTATAAGAGGTGACCAAAGATTTCAATTGACTGAAAAAAACGGAGAATATAATTTTTACGATACATTATTCGGATGTTATATTTTCGAAGAGCCTTTTGAAGCCGGAGAATTATGGACGAGCAACGGGAAGTACCATTTTATTCTCAGTAAAAAAGGAAAGGTGAAATTATATACTGCAAAGGATAAGGCGGAAAAGCTTGATGTGAGAGAATTTACGGATTCGGAGTTTTCCGGTTATAATTTTTACAATCCCAACCTGTACTCTCTGTATAATAAAAAATCAAGAACGAAGATTCTTGAACTGATAAATGATAACGGAAAAATATATGTTGATGAATGGGGGAATATCAAAGACGAACAATGGTTTCAGGATATAATGACACCTTATCCGGATAGACATCTGGTTCACCAGGCTCCGAAACTTCCGGAGGGGATAGAGATAAAATACGGTGAGATTGTTGAGGAATTCGGTTTTCAGAGAAGAGCGAAAGATGTTTATTTACAGGGAAGGAAGATTATATCTTCTGTGGGTGAAGAGGTAACATTCCTTGACGGTTATTGGTTTTACTGCTATGATATTGAGTCCGGCAGAGCGATTTATGATATTGAAGGAAACTTTGTTATGACTCCTCCGGATACGGCGAAGTATCATATTAAGGATAACTGTCTGTATACAGCTGAAATCAGTTCGGATGAAATAGAGATAAAAGAGTGGAAAATCATAAACCCTGCCCCCAAAATATATATCAACGGAGAGTTTATGCTTACAGATACCCTGCCCCGGATTAAAAACGGAAGAACTCTTGTGCCTTTAAGAGCCTTTGCGGAAATGATGGAATTTCAGGTTAAGGAGCCGGATGAAACTGGCAGAATTGAAATTTCAAAGGACGGCAAAACCGTAGCATTTACTCTTGGAAGCCTTGAGGGAGAAAAAGACGGAGAAAAATTTAAGCTTGAAGCCGCTCCGGAAATAATAAATAACAGAACCCTTGTTCCCGTAAGAGCTCTTGCGGAAGCCTTTGAGTGTGAGGTTTCGTGGAACGGGGAGACGACTGAAGTCGTAATCAAGAATTAAGAATTAAGAATTATGGTGGCATTGCGGTGCAATGCATTTAAATTGCATCCGGAGGATGCCACATTAATGCACAGAAGGTGCAATTCATGAGCCGTAAGGCTCAATTCATGAAATCTTTGATTTCTATTCATGCTGAAAGCAATTCAT
>JAZQFU010000215.1:0-4908 GCA_045539675.1 Clostridia bacterium
TCTTCGTGCGACAATGGGTGATATAAAATGGAAATGCTTTGACTATAAGCCCATTCCCGAGCTTGATCTTAAATCAATAAGGGGAGCTGACGGAATTTCTCCCGCATATTGCTCAGAAACTCTTGACTGGCATGAATACGAAGAAAAATTAACCGGAACCGCATTTGATGCCGGAACAAGAAATTACTATAACAATATATATAATCACCTGACCAAAGGTGAGGAGCTTATAGTAAAACCCGAGCAGGTTCTCAAGCAGATTCGCATTATGGAGCTTGCCCATGCACAGAATCCAATGGAAATGAAATACTAAATTTTTTAAAGACAACTTTTATTTTAAAGGTTGTCTTTTTTTATTTTTATGTTATAATTATATGGTATAGAAAAAAGGAGGCAGAATATGTTTGAAAATCTGATAAAATTTTGTGATTCACTTATTGAAGTAGGCTTGCCCGGTTATGATATTGCAATTTATAAGGATGGTAAATCCGTATTAAGGCATATGAACGGCTTAAGTGATATTGAAAATAAAATCCCTATGCAGGGCAACGAAAGATATAATATTTATTCCTGTTCAAAGGTTATAACCTGCACGGCGGCGTTGCAGTTATGGGAAAAGGGATTGTTTTCCCTTGAAGATAAGCTTTCCGATTACATGCCCGAGTTTGCGGAAATGACCGTGAAAGACGGCGAGGGTGTGAAAAAGGCAAAGAATCCCATTCTTGTAAGGCATCTTTTTGAAATGACGGCAGGTTTTTCATATGATTGTGAAACACCGCAGATAAAAAAGGCTTTTGCAGATACAGAAGGAAAATGTCCGACACGTGAGGTTATGAAATATCTGGCAAAAGAGCCTCTTCTTTTTGAACCGGGCGAAAGATGGGAATACAGTCTTTGCCATGATGTATTGGCGGCGCTTGTGGAAGTTCTTTCGGGCGAAAAATTCGAAGCTTATGTTAAAAAGAATATTTTTGATGTTGTCGGAATGAAGGATTCAACCTTTATGCTTCCTGAAAATGAACTTGAAACCGTAGCTCCTCAGTATGGCTTTGAAAACGGTGAAACAATAAATATAGGAAAGACGCTGCACCAATATAAGATGGGCTCAGAGTATGCTTCGGGCGGTGCCGGTTGTATTTCAACCGTGGATGACTATATGAAATTCATGGAGGCATTAAGAACCTTCAAGCTTTTAAAACCCGAAACCGTAAAGCTTATGATTACCGACCGTTTAACCGAGTCGCAGAAGGTTACTTACTGGTCTGCTGCCAGTCACGGTTACGGTCTTGGAGTGCGGTGTCCAAATGGTCATGATAAATATAAAGATTACGGATGGGGCGGAGCTGCAGGAGCATATGTTGCTATAGACCCGGAAAATGCCATAACCTTATATTTTGCAGCTCATCAGAAATCTTCTCCTGCCCAGGGGATGAGATCAATGCTTTACCGTTTTGCGAGAGCAGAAATGCTTGATAATAATGAATTTGAAGATATATATAAATCTTTGAATAAGCTTTTTAATTATAATCTGACATATTAAAAGGAGAAATTATGAGAATTATATTTGTAAGACACGGACATCCCAATTATGAAATAGATTGCCTGACTGAGCTTGGCAAACTGCAGGCTGAAGCGGCGGCAAGAAGACTTGATGAAGAGGAAATTCACCATATATATGCTTCCAATTCCGGTCGTGCCATAGAAACTGCGGAATATATTGCAAAAGGCCGCGGTCTTGAAGTTGAGCAGCGCGCTTTTATGCATGAACTGGGCTGGGCGGCTATAGATGAAAATGATCCTCCTCCCGCACCCGGACCCTGGGGAGCTGCAAGAACAATGATTGCCGATAATCAGTCTCTTATGAGTAAAGAATGGATGAGGGAGTATCCGTATAATAAAAGCACGGTTGTGGAAAATATAGCTTTTGTCGGTAAAGGGTTCGACGATCTTCTTGCCGAGCTGGGATACGAAAGAGAAGGCGAATTCTACCGTGTGAAAAGAAAGAACGATACGAATGTGGTTATGGCAAGTCATGCCGGTTCTTCAAGCGGTGTATTATCCCATATTTTCAACCTTCCCGCACCTTTCGTATATGCGGCAATAAAACCGAAATATACTGCAATAACAATTGTTTGCTTTGAAGGTGAAGAGGGCAAGCTTATCTCTCCTGAATTTGAGATTGCAAATGATGCGCGTCATATAACCGGACTGGAAACGGAAAACGTATTCGGAAACTGATAAAAATGATATCTGTTTTACTTTTTTATAAAATACTTCAGCTTGCCGCTATAATGCTTTGCGGATTTATTCTTGTGAAGTCAGGAATGATAAAGCATAAAGACAGCGAGGTTCTTTCAAAGATTTCTTTGTATCTTCTGATGCCTGCGGTTATCATAAATTCCTTTGACGTTGAAATAACCGGAGAGCTTTCAAAAGGAATTGCTCTTTCCTTTGGTGCAGCGTTTGCAATACATATTGTTTTTCTTGGTGTAGATTGGGTGTATGCAAGGGTATTCAGAGGAACGGAAGTTGAAAGAGCATCGGTTGTGTATCCAAATTCCGCTAATCTGATTATTCCCATTGTTGCTTCGGTGCTTGGAGATGAATGGGTAATATATACCTGCGGTTTTCTTTCCGTTCAGCTTCTTTTCTTCTGGACTCACGGTATACGTCTTTTTGATAACCGTGAAAAATTCAGTCTGAAGAAAATCCTGCTTAATATCAATATTATTGCCATAGCGGCAGGTGCGTTAATGATGCTTTCGGGAATCAGGCTTCCTTCGGGTGTAAAGGGAGTTACCGAATCTCTGGGAAGTATGCTCGGAACTGTGGCGATGCTTATTGCCGGAATGCTTATGGCGGAATTTGATTTTAAGAAAATGATCGCAAATAAGAGATTGTGGCTTGTTATAGTTATGAGAATGATAATATGCCCTTTGATTATACTTGCTTTGATTAAGGCGGCGCTTCCGTTTGTGGGGATAGAAAGTGCAGATAAAATACTTCTTATTTCATATCTTGCAAGCATAACTCCATCTGCCGCAACAATAATGCAATTTGCTCAGGTTTATAAGAAGGAAACTGATTTTGCCGTTGCGGTTAATATATTTACCACGGTTATCTGCATAGGCACAATGCCTTTACTTGTGGCGTTATATTCTTTATAGAACAAAAAGACTTCTGAAAAATCAGAGGTCTTTTTTCAATTAGTATTTATCGGAAATGCAGATTGACTTAAAGTACAGGAAATGATAAAATTAAAACATACGGAAAATTCAGAGAAAGATGTGAGTAAAATGAAAATCGGATTAACAAACAGAAAAGAAATAATCAATATACTCGGATTGGAAAAGGGCTTGCAGACCATAAAGAAGGCAGGCTTTGATGCTGTTGATTTTAAGGTGGGGGATTATTTTGATGATGAAAATCACCCGTTGAACAAAGCCTCGGAGGATGAGTTTTTATCCTTTTTTCATAATATAAAAAGAATCTGTGATGATCTGGAGCTTGAAATTTCTCAGACACACGGAGCAAGCCTTGTATGCGTGCCCGATTCCGGGCTAACTGAAAGGATAAACCGCAGAGTTGAGCTTGATATCAAAGCAACTGCAGCTCTGGGAGTTAAATATTGTGTTTTTCATTCGGTAAGAAAGCAGGACTGGGAATTTATAAGTACAGCACCGGAATTTCTTCATAGCAAAAATGTAGAGTTTTTTCAGAACGTAGTATCTCCTGTGTGCGGGAAATACGATGTGAATTTTGCAATGGAAACTCACGGTCTTACAATAATGTCCACAGGGGCAGAGACGGACTTTATCGGGGATGCATATGTGCTTAAGGAAAATTTTGATATGATTAAAAGCGATTATAAGGCATTTTGCTTAGATACCGGGCATATAAATGAAATCGTTCGGCTCGGAACTCCCACTGTGCCGGAAACCGTAAAAATTCTCGGAAAGGATATAAAGGTTCTTCATCTTCACGATAATGAAGGCTATAACGACAGTCACCTTCCGCCCCTTATCTACGGAAAAAGAAATATTAACTGGCAGGAGACCTTCGATGCACTTGATGAAATAGGCTTCGACGGAGTTTATAACTTTGAGCTGCTCCTTGCAAGATACGGAACTCATCTTGAGGAATGTATCAGCTTTTTGGGTAAGTTCCTGCGGGAATTTACCGAAGAAAAGGGAAGATTGAGAAAACAAAGTATTTGACTTTTGGAAAATATGAAGCAGTGGCTTTGCCACTATGAAGCAAATCTGCTTTGCAGATTTATGATGCGAAGCATTCCGGAATATTGCGGAGCAATACTTCATCAGCGAAGCGTTTTCATAGCCGGAGGCTGCTTAATATTTCGAAGGAATGCTTCATTGAAAAAAAGGGCGTGTCTCAATAAGTGATTTTTCACTCAATTGAGGCAACGCCCTTTTTTTGGAGGAGATATGATGAGAGAAGTAATAAATTACGGATTTGACTATTACTATAGCAAAGAATCTGAACAATTTAATTTCTATAGGATTCCAGAATTGCTTTTCACAGATGAAAGATTTAAAAGTATATCATCGGATGCAAAAGTTCTTTATGGTTTAATGTTGGACAGAATGTCTTTATCAATAAAAAATGGTTGGCTGGATGCAGAAAACCGAGCTTATATATATTTTACGCTTGAAGAGGCTATGGGTGTTTTATCAATAGGAAAGGATAAAGGAATAAAGTTGTTTGCAGAACTTGATGATAAAAATGGCTGTGGTCTGATAAAAAAGAAACGTCAGGGATTAGGAAAACCAACAATGATTTTCGTAATGAATTTCAATTCTGTTAAATGTCTGGATAACAGTGTAAATGGCGAAGTTAATGGTAATTTCAAGACTTCTGAAAAACCGACATCAGAAGGTAAGGATAATA
>JAZQFU010000216.1:0-3382 GCA_045539675.1 Clostridia bacterium
CCTGAAGGTTGTAGAAAGCTTTGCTCTTCCCTGAGTAACAACTGCTTTCTGCGCTTCGGTATCAAGCTCGAAATCAGAATAACCGTGTATATTAAACTCAAACTGTGTAGGCTTATCATCAGCAGCAGATAATTCATCAACTACGATTACATAATCAGGTTTCAGATAGATAAGGAATCTGTCCGCCTTATCAAGATCAGGATAAGCTCTTTCGGCATTACCGGAAACAAGGTTGAATTTTTCTCCGTAAAGATATCCTGTTATCTTACCCTTTGAATTGATACTTCCTTCAGTATCTGTATTGGAAACCGTCTGCCCCTGCCCACCGTTAACGGTAATTGCATTATGAGCCAGCGTCTGATGAGAATAATTTTTATCGTGATCGCTGTAATAGTAATCAAAATATCCGCTGTCTACTGCTAACGGTTCACCGTAAGCATATATGAAAAAGCTGTTCTGATCGGCATGAGAGTGATTAAATGAACCCCACCAGCCTGATTTAAAATGAACTGCTATATGCTGAGGATCAATAAGGTCTGACTTAAGTGCAACTCTTCCTATATCCCTATCTATATATGCATGCGGAAAATGGAAAGGAGGAACCGATTCAACATCATTATTAAAATATTTAAGAAGCATCGGCTCTGTGGTATACAGTTTGTTACCTCTTGTTTCGGACGCCCATTTAAAGGCTCCGTCATTAAAGCGAACTGCCTGAGCAAGATATCTTGTTAAACTAACCGTTTCTCTTATGGGAGGAATGGTTGCATCGTCACCGAATGAACCAACGGGTGCTCCATTTGACATAAAATACATTAAAAATTTAAGTTCGTTATTCAGTACTATGTTATTCCATCCGTTATAGCCTGTAGCAGTATATACCATATCATGGCGGGCTGCTGTGTCAGAAGCGGTTGAACCGTTAGAATATCCTGTTCCGTTAGCACGTCCTCCGTCTTCACCGCCCCAGCCGTTAATCTTATAAAATAAAGGCTGTATGTTGTCAAACCATTCCGCAGCAGCAGGTAAGTCATGCATTACTGCAAAGCTTATTGTAAATATCATTTTCGTAGCAGTTGTGCCGTGAGAGTCATAAGGAAGCTCGTCAAGAGGATGTTCCAATAAAAGCGGCACATACATAGTATTGACTCTCTCTTCTATCATTGAAAGAACCTTTGTTTTGGTTTTTTCGGAAAGCAGAGGATATAACCAGTCATATACAATTGCCGTTCTTAAAGCAATGGTTCTGTGAATCTGGTCCTGATTTTTATAACTTGTATATCCGTCAGGGTCCCAGCTTGCTATATCATCAAGATATGCTATAGCCTTATCGGCATACTTTGTATCACCTGTTATCATATATACATATGCCGTCTGATACAAATCGTTAAGAATACTTGTGGCTAAGCTTGTAAACTTATTCTTTATAGCCTTCTTTTCATTACTGTCTGCACCTTCAGGATAAATAAGCTCAGGTTCTTCTGCTACGGTATCACTAAGATTTTTATCAACCGATTGTTTCATGGCATCAAATGCAACCTTTGCATCACCTATAGCCATAGCTTCACGGTATACAGGTAATGTTTCATCATTGAACCATAATCTCGGATGAGATGTTGAAACCATTTCCGCCATCTGATCCGCATCAGGTATGATATCTACAGCTGCATCCGGCGCAATTCTGAAGCGTTTAACCTTGCTCCATTCGGTTGTACCGTTTATATTTTCTCCGTTAACTCTCCAGTACCATACTCCGCTATCAATTGTATAAGGGGGAGAATAATAACTTTCATCGGTCTTTACTTCATAGGCAATATCCGACATATCTTCATTTCTTGATATCTGCAGGGTATATTCCTTTGCCATCGGAATTGTCGGCCATGTGAAAATCGGAGGGTTTCTGTGTGTAACATATTTATCGGGAGGGGTCCAGCGAAGGTATAAGCCTTCTTCTCCTTCCTCTTTTATGCGTGCAGGTGCAATTTCCTCACTGTCATCCCCTGAAAGCACGCTTAAATCGTCAAGGTATGTTTCGCCGTAATTTCCTTTAGTAACATATCTCTGAATAAGGCAACGGTATATTCCGCTTTCTTTATAAAGACCTCTGCTTCCCGGAGTAGGAAGCTCTGAAACAACAAGCTTATCATTAAAATAAAAGCTGTAAACTTCCCTTTCAACATCTATTACAAGCTTTATTTTATGCCATTCGTTTGCATCGTAAGGTCTTGCAAATTCCGCAAGTGATGCACCGGGATCTCCGCTGTATGGCTTTATAGCACCGTTTGCCATAACAAGGAAATTCTTTGAACCGTTAACTCTGCTGGACAGATTAACTACAGTTTGCGTATAATCCTTAGGATAAATTTTAAAGCTTATTGTAACTATCCCTGAACGGTTAATTACAAGATACGTATTTACAGAGCAGGACGCTGTACCGGGTGTTGCATCGTTTATTATACGGATTGCTTTACCCTGTGAGCGCGGAGGACTGACGATTTCCAAAGCTGAACCCGCCATTCCGCCTATGGTACAGTCACTTGTGGAAACCTGACTTTCGCCAAGCTCGTATCCTTCAAAATCCTGGTATACAACATATTCCTTCGCCATTGATATAACCGGCATCAGCGAGAGTACCATTGAAATTGCCAGAATAAGTGAAATTACTTTTTTCATTATTTAACCTCCTTTATCAGATTAATTTCCTGTTGTTAAGGTTGATTGTTGTATGTAGTATACATACAACAAATGGGTATACCCATTTGGAGTTGTCTGTGATAAAATTTTGCATTTATTGAATTTCTGCCGGATTAATATACGAAGCATCACCGTATATATATTCTTCGCCTACTTTTGCATAAGGTCTTATATAGAAAGGCTGATCTTTAACACCCGTTTTATTTATCAACTTATATCCATAATATCCGTAGGAAGTCAACTCTCTATAAAACGGAACCTTTTCAGCATTTGTAACATCAGGATTATTTTCATTTAATGATATTACCATGCCATATTCCGAAATATCTGTCCCGTTTGAAAGCAGCTTTAAGAAAAGATAAGCAGCATCACCCTCTTTATACTTAAGAGGAGATACTAAAAGTGCAGGTGTCAAAGGAGTGTATTTGTTAAAAACAATATTGAATTTATCAGAAGTTACATCCGTTTGAATGGATACTGCTTCTGAGTCAAATGCTTTATAGGGTGCTCCGTTATAAGTTATATCTTCTATATAGCATCCCTCATTGGGAGTAATAGTGTAATTAACTGTTGAATCGGAGCTCGCAAACGAAACACCAACACTTCCGTTTTCTTCATTGGTTACCGTAACTGATTTTTCCTTTAAATATTTGTTATATTCACTAAGTGACATATACGAAGCAGGAAA
>JAZQFU010000217.1:0-7155 GCA_045539675.1 Clostridia bacterium
GCATCGCCAACTGCATTAGCGGCAATATCCTTAACCTTGCTTAAGAACTCTTCCTCATTAACTCCGAATTCCTTAATTGTCTTGGGAATATTGAGCTTTCTGTTGAACTCTTCAATCTTTTCGATGAGAGCATTGAGGCAAGCCTTATCGGAGCCGTTGCAAAGTCCGGTTCTTCTTGCGATATCTGCATATCTTGCCATAGCAATCTTATCATGTGCGTTATATTTGATAACGTAGGGAAGGTAGATTGCATTTGCACATCCGTGGGGAATATGACCGGTTGAGAAAGCCGCTCCGGTCTTATGAGCCATGGAGTGAACTATTCCCAAAAGTGCATTGGTGAATGCCTGACCTGCGAGGCACTGAGCATAATGCATCTGCTCTCTTGCATCCATATCTCCGAGATATGACTGGGGCAGATAATCAAATACCATTTCAATAGCCTTTATTGCAAGGGGATCGGTGAAGGGTGAATTAAGGGTAGAAACATATGCTTCAACTGCGTGGGTTAATGCATCCATTCCGGTATAGGCAACCTGCTTTGCAGGAAGGGTTTCAACAAGCTCGGGGTCTACGATTGCAACATCGGGAGTGATTTCGTAGTCAGCGAGAGGATATTTGATTCCCTTTGCATAGTCGGTAATAACCGAGAAAGCGGTTACTTCGGTAGCTGTTCCCGAGGTTGAGGGAATAGCGCAGAATCTTGCTTTTGTTCTTAATTTGGGGAAGCTGAAGGGAGTGCAGAGTGTTTCAAAGGTTGTATCGGGATATTCATAGAATGCCCACATAGCCTTTGCCGCATCAATGGGAGAACCGCCGCCTATAGCAACAATCCAGTCAGGCTGAAAATCAGTCATAGCCTGAGCTCCCTTCATAACGGTTTCAACGGAGGGATCGGGCTCAACGCCTTCAAATAATGTAACCTCCATACCTGCTGCCTTCAAGTAGTCTTCAGTCTTTTTTAAGAAGCCGCCTTTTCTCATAGAGCTTCCGCCGGTAACGATAATAGCCTTTTTACCGTCAAGGTTTTTAAGCTCCTCAAGGGCTCCTTTGCCGTAATACATGTCTCTGGGTAATGTGAATCTTGCCATTTTCTTTTCCTCCTGTAAAAATATATTAATTTATTATTGTATCATCATTATAAATCCAGTCACGGACGTTTACAACCGTATATTCATCGGGAGTATTTCTCATAATAACCTTTTCAATGCCCGAATTAATTATAAGTCTTTTACACATAGAACAGGATTCCGCATCAGCCACGAGCTCACCCGTAGCCATATCCTTTCCTACAAGAAACAGGGTTGCGCCTATCATATCTCTTCTTGCGGCACTTATTATGGCGTTTGCCTCAGCATGAACCGAGCGGCAAAGCTCATAACGCTCTCCTCTGGGAATATTGAGCTTGATTCTTGCACAATGCCCCACGTCTATGCAGTTTTTTCTGCCACGGGGCGAGCCGGTATAGCCGGAAGAAATTATCTCATCCTTATTAACAATGATTGCACCGTAATTTCTTCTTAAACAAGTTCCTCTTGCCAGTATTGCCTCCGCAATATCAAGATAGTAATTGACCTTACCCTTTCTTTCCATATGAAATTCCTCCTAAAAAAATTCTATTTGCTGAGAGTCGGGAATTCCTTCAAAGCAGCCGTGCTCCGAAAGAAGCTCAACGATTGAGGAACCCGCTCTGGTTCGCATAACAAACTCCTCCTTGGTGAAGAAGGGCTCTTTTCTTTCCTCCGCAATGGATTCAGCCACCGAAAGCCCCAGACCCTTAAGGGAAATAAGAGGAGGACGAAGCTTTCCGTCTTCAATGGTGAATTTGGAGGGATGGGATTTATACAAATCAACGGGAAGGAAATCAAAACCTCTTGAATACATTTCATTGCATATTTCAAGAAGGGTATAAATGCTCTTATCCTTCGCCGTGGGATTGGGCATTGCGTTGATATCCGCCATACGGTTACGCACTTTTTCCTTGCCGTATGCCATAATGGAGGCATCGAAGTCATCCCCTCTGACCGTATAGTAGGCACAGTAATATTCAAGGGGATAATGCACCTTATAATAAGCAACTCGAAGTGCCATAGTAACATAAGCAACAGCGTGGGCTTTCGGGAAAAGATAGGCTATCTTAAGGCAGGAATCAATATACCACTGAGGCACGTTCGCCGCCTTCATTTCTTCAATATCCCCGTCCTTTAATCCCTTACCCTTTCTTACCTGCTCCATTATGGTGAAGGCTCTTTTGGGAACCATTCCGCAGGAAATAAGATAAAGCATAATATCGTCACGGGTACAGATTGTACTTTTTAAGGGGATTCCCTCTTCAACAAGCTTCTGGGCATTATCAAGCCACACGTTTGTTCCGTGGGAAAGCCCGGAAATTCGGACAAGCTCTTCAAAGGTCTGAGGCCTTGTATCTTCAAGAAGTCCTCTTACGAACTTTGTTCCGAACTCGGGAACTCCGAATGTTCCCGTATTGGAGCCGATTTCCTCTGCCGTTACTCCAAGCACCTCGGGAGATAAGAAAATACTCATTGTTTCCTTATCATCCATGGGGATTGCCGTAGGCTTAAGACCCGTAAGGTCTTCAAGCATTTTTAAAACCGCAGGGTCATCGTGACCAAGTATATCAAGCTTCAGAAGGGTATCGTGAAGCTTATGGTAATCGAAGTGAGTGGTTATGATTCCCGATTCCTTATCGTTTGCCGGGTGCTGAATGGGAGTGAATTCATAAACCTCGTTATCCTTAGGCACGATTATAACGCCGCCGGGATGCTGACCCGTTGTTGCCTTGGCACCGGTACAGCACTTAACAAGCCTTGCCGTCTCCGCATTATTTATGATTCTTCCCCGCTCCTCGAAATACTTCTTAACGTATCCGTAGGCGGTTTTTTCTGCGATAGTGCCGATTGTTCCCGCGCGGAAAACATGCCCTTCGCCGAAAAGCTCTTCAATATATTTATGGGCTATGGGCTGATACTCACCCGCAAAGTTAAGGTCAATATCGGGCTCCTTATCTCCTTCAAAGCCAAGGAAGGTTTCAAAGGGGATATCCTGACCGTCTTTTTTAAAGAGTGTTCCGCATTTGGGGCATACCTTATCCGGCATATCCCAGCCTGAGGTATAGCCCTCGGGGGTATCAAACTCGCTGTATTTACAATTTGGGCAGACATAGTGAGCCTTAAGGGAATTAACCTCGGTTATTCCCGAAAGGAAGGCAACGAAGGATGAACCGACCGAGCCTCGGGAACCGACCAGAAATCCGTCAGAATTGGTTTTATGCACAAGCTTCTGGGCAATAAGATACATAACCGAGAAGCCGTTATTGATAATTGAATTAAGCTCTTTTTCAATTCTTGCCTGCACGATTTCGGGCAGGGGGTCTCCGTATATGGCATGAGCTCTGCCGTAGGTAAGCTCCTTTATTTCCTCTGCGGCACCGTCAATAACGGGAGGGAAATTTCCCTTTGGAACAGGAGGAAAATCATCATCCACAAGACCCGAAACCCAATTGGTATTTTCAACTACGATTTCGTAGGCAAGCTCGGGGGGAAGATAGGAAAACTCCTTAAGCATTTCGTCGGTGGTTCTGTAATAAAGAGGAGGCTGATTATCCACATCCTTGAACTTTTTACCCGACATAAGAATCGCACGGTAAAGTCCGCCGTCCTCATCCATAAAGTGAACATCACCGGTAGCAACGGTTTTCTTTCCGAGAGTTTTACCGAGCTCTATTATTTCTATGTTTATTTTCTGAAGCTCCTCTTCACTTGAAACAGTTCCGTTATCAAGCATAAAGCGGTTATTTCCGAGAGGCTGAACCTCAAGAAAATCATAAAAATCTGCCATTTCAAGAAGCTCCTCACGGGGTTTCTTTTCAAGCACGGCACGGTAAAGCTCACCTGCCTCGCAGGCTGAACCGATGAGAAGACCTTCCCGAAGCTCTTCAATTTCACTTTTTAAAATTCTGGGGTGCTTATAGAAATGCTCAATATGAGCGCTGCTTACAAGCTTATAAAGGTTTTTAAGCCCTTCTCTGTTTTTAACAAGAATAATAACGTGATAGCTTTTTCCCTTATAGGGCGCTTCTCCCGTAGGGCGGCATGAATTAAGGGCAGAAAACTCTGTAACTCCCCTCTTTTCATAAAGCTCAACAAGTTTATTATATATTTCTGCGGTTGCTTCCGCATCGTTAACTGCTCTGTGATGGCCTTCAAGCTTAACCTTGAAATACTCAGACAGAGTTTTTAAGTTATGCTTCGAAAGATTGGGAATAAGATTTCTTGACATTCCCAGAGTATCTGCAGAAAAGACGGGAGGAGTCATTCCCTGTCTTTCGCAGGCTTTTCTTATAAAAGAAACATCGAAATTTGCATTATGGGCAATAACGGGTGCATCTCCCACAAAGGAAAGAAACGAGGAAAGCGCTTCCTTCTCTCCGGGAGCATCCTTTACCATTGCATCGGTTATTCCCGTAAGCTCCACTATTTTGGCGGGAATGGGTCTGTTCGGATTAACAAAGGTTGAAAATCTTTCAGTAATCTGACCGTTCTTAACCCTGCAGGCACCGATTTCGGTGATAACATCTTCAATGGCGGAAAGTCCGGTGGTTTCAATATCAAATACCACCGCTTCATCCTTAAGATTTCCTTTTGCTTCACCAACGGTAACCTTAATTAAATCGTCAACAAGATATCCCTCTACGCCGTAGATTAATTTTACTCCGGCTTTGGATGCGGCAGCATAAGCATCGGGGAATGCCTGAACAACTCCGTGATCGGTAACCGCAACTGCCGTATGCCCCCACGCCTTTGCTCTTTTTATGTAGACCCCCACATCATTTATACCGTCCATGGCACTCACACTGCGATGAAGATGAAGCTCAATTCTCTTTTCGGGAGCTTCATCGGTTTTGGGCTTTATGCTCACCTTTTCAATATTTTTATTCTTGAACTCAATAACAAAATCGCCGATATATTTATCATAATTGGTTTCCCCGGAAATTTTTACCGAGTCACCCTCCTTGAATTCACCCATCATATCATCAAGCTCTGCAAGCTTTCCGATAAAGCGGCACATAACCGATCCCTTATTATCGGTTACGTAGTAAATAACGCTTCCCCGGTCTCCGTTTTTGAAATCCTTTCTTTCAACGGTGAAAATCTGACCCTTTACCGTTACTCTTCCGGATTCACGGTTAACTGCAGAAATTTCTGCATCTTTAAATTCAAATCTTTTTCTGTAGTCAAACTCACGGGGCTTTTCCTCCCCCTGAGGTGCTTTCCTTTTCTCTGCGGCTTCCGCTCTCATTTTTTCTGCGTTTGCTTCAAAAATCTGCTTTAACTCGTGGGCAATTTCCTCCGGAGTTGACTGATTAACATTTTCCCCCTTAAGAAAGGTTACCTTATAGTTAAGAGAAAATTCCTCTCTTATGATTCCCGAAATAATGGTATCTACGTTATTATACATAAGAAGGTCAATTCCGTTTGCCGCAAGCCTTACGGTTAATTCATCGCCGTTAATCTCAGCGGTTGAATCCTTAAGCACATAAAAAAACTGCGGATACTTTTTTTCAATAACATAAAGAATTTCTTTATAGTAATCCACGTTAAAAAGCTCCGGTGCATATCTGGTATGAAGCTTTATCACCGAAAGCTCGTATTCTTTTTTTATATCGCCGGAAACCTCAATAAGTGCGGATTTCGGAACTATTTCGGGGCAGGACAACAAAACCTCAGCTTTTCTTGAGGATTTATTCAGGCTCACGTTATCAACGCGGCATTGCTGAAAAATTTCTTTATATTCCTGTAATTTTGAAGCCTTGACAAAAAGCTCGGTTAAAAACACTTAAAAATCTCCTTAAAAGTTTTCTGCTTCCGAAAGAAGAACTTCTATTATTTCATCTTCCTTTATTTTTCTTACTATTTCGCCCTTCTTAAACAAAAGAGCACAACCGTCGCCGCCGGCAATTCCGAAATCGGCTTCCTTCGCCTCTCCGGGCCCGTTTACGGCGCAACCCATAACCGCAATCTTAACCTTCTTTTTCATTCCGGAAATGCGGTCATTCAATTCGTTTGCAATTTTTATTATATCAATTTTAGTTCTTCCGCAGGTGGGGCAGGAAATAATTTCCGGGCAGTCGGGAAGCATTCCGAGAGCCTTTAAAAGTGAGCGCCCCGCTTTGATTTCCGCAACGGGATCCGCAGTCAGAGAAACTCTTATGGTATCTCCTATGCCGTCGCATAAAAGGGCTCCGATTCCTGCGGCAGATTTGATTATTCCGTCGTATTCGCACCCTGCCTCGGTTACTCCCACATGAAGAGGATATGCGTATTCCTCTCTGAATCTGCGATAAGCCGCAACGGTTAAGGGCACGCTTGAGGATTTTAATGAAACCGCAATATTATCATAATCAAGACGGTTTAAAATATCAATATTAAGCTTAGCGGCGGAAACAAGTGCCTCAGGAGTGGGCTTTCCGTACTTTTCAAGAATCTCTTTGGGAAGAGAGCCGCCGTTTACTCCGATTCTTATGGGAATATTTCTTTCACGGCAGATATCCGTAACCTTTTTAACATTTTCCTCAGAACCGATATTTCCGGGATTTATACGGATTTTATCTGCCCCGTTCTGAGCGGCAAGCACGGCAAGACGATAATCAAAATGAATATCCGCCACAAGGGGAATTTTTATTCTTTTTTTAATTTCCTTAAAAGCCTCAGCCGCTTCCTTATCGGGAACGGTGGCACGGACAATATCCGCCCCTGCCTCGGTTAAGGCATCAATCTGATATACGGTTTTTGAAACGTCTCTCGTATCCGTATTGGTCATTGACTGAACCGCAACGGGAGAGCCGTCTCCTATTATTACTCCGCCTATATTTATTTTCATTTCAAATCACCGGTTGTATGTTTCAATTTTACAGGGCACAGCCTGAAGGCTATGCCGGAAGCGGTTCGTCGAAAATCGCCGAACCCTACACATTGTTTTGTCGATATGTTTTTCGGAAGGAGCAAGCCCCTTCCCTACAAAACTCGATATGATATAAATCCCGTCCCAAAGGGACATATCGCATTACGAAGTAATATATCGCACCCAAGGTATATCGCAAATTCCGTCAGGAATTTATATCGCTGAGTTTAATCG
>JAZQFU010000218.1:0-4261 GCA_045539675.1 Clostridia bacterium
CCCCATTTAATATTTTTGCCGATAACGGCAAAAATATTAAATGAGGTATTGCTTTTCTGTGTTTTTTATTGTATAATACATTTATCATAAATGCCGCAAACGGCAAAAATATTAAACGGAGGGTATTATGGAGATTAAAAGAGACGTATATCTCAGTCGGCTTATCTCAAGAAAGCATAACGGATTTATAAAGGTTATTACCGGAATCCGCAGAAGCGGGAAATCATATCTTCTTAACACCTTATTCTATAAGCATTTAACTCAGGCAGGAATTCCAGGAGACCATATCATAAGGTTTGCCTTTGACTCTGCCGATGATTTAATAAAAATAGGAGAAAACCCTTTAGTGCTTGATAATCAGCGAGAAGACAGAAAGGTTGATCCCGAAAAATTTTTAAACTGGCTTCAGCCGCAGATTTCCGACAGCAATATGCACTATATTCTTCTTGACGAGGTTCAGAAGCTGGGTGCATTCGAAGCTGTAATGAACGGATTTTTAAGGAAAAGTAATCTTGACGTATATGTAACCGGAAGCAACTCAAAATTCTTATCAAAAGATATTCTGACGGAATTCGAGGGCAGAGGAGATGAGGTTCATATCCTTCCTCTGTCCTTCTCCGAATATTATGACTTTAAACAGGGTGATAAAAGCGAGGCATTTGACGATTACTCAGTTTACGGCGGACTCCCGGCAGTCGCTCTTATGACAACGGATGAACAAAAAACTCAGTATCTGATTTCTCAGATTAAAAATCTTTATCTTAAAGATATTACTATCCGCTACGGTCTTAAGGATGATACGGTTATCGGAGAAGTGCTTGACGTTATTGCTTCGGGAATTTCAGGATTGACCAACCCCCGTAAAATCTCCAACACCATAAAAAGCATTCATAAGGAAGTATGCAGCGACACAACCGTTAACAGCTATATAAGCCATATGGAGGATGCCTTTATGCTTACCCGTGTAAAAAGGTACGACATAAAAGGAAGAAAATATATCGGCACCCCCTATAAGATTTATTTTGAAGACATCGGGCTCCGAAATGCCCGTCTCAGCTTCAGGCAGATTGAAGGTACTCATATTATGGAAAACATAATCTATAATGAGCTTCGGTACAGAGGCTATCAGGTAGACGTCGGAATAGTTGAGTCACGGGAAAAATCTCCTGAGGGCAAAGATATAAGAGTTCAAAGGGAAATAGATTTTATTGCATATTCAGGCAGTAAAAAATATTATATACAATCCGCTTATGCAATCCCCGACCGGGAAAAATACGAGCAGGAAACCGCCTCCTTTGATAAGGCTGCAGATTCTTTCAAAAAAATTATTATAGTTGAAAAAACCATGAAGCCCCGTTATGATGAAAAGGGATACGTTATGATGGGAGTAAAGGAGTTTCTTCTTGATAAAAACAGTCTGGAGGCTTAGCAATTAAAAAAGTGATTTCCAAATATCCGGAAATCACTTTTTAAATTATTCAAATTTTATCTTCGGAAGCTCCCACCTGTATTTAGTGGCAAGAAGCCGCAGAGCAACCACAAGCCCCATGGAAAAGCCGATGGCAAAAACATCCGAGCCGTGATATTTTCTTATAAGGTAAAATGCCATTGAGCCTAAAATTGAAGCAAGGGCATAAACGTGCTTTTTCAAAACGTAGGGAGTATCGTCAAGAAGAAGGTCTCTCATAATTCCGCCTCCGATTCCCGTAAGCATTCCCATAAAGGTAACCAGAAAGCCGTTTTGTGAAAAGCCTGCTCCCATTGCCGCTTCGCAGCCCATTACCGAAAAAGCCGCAAGTCCTATGGCATCAAAAATATTATTTATTCTTTCTGTTTTTTCGCGAAGTCCCGGAAAGCTTTTTCTTTTTATATAGGAAACAGTAAAAACCGTCAGAGAGGTTATTGCCGCAACCGCAAATATGAAAAAATCCGTGAAAATCGCAGGAGGGATATTTCCGATAAGAAGGTCTCTTACCACTCCTCCGCCGCAGGCGGTTATACAACCTATGAAAACCACTCCGAAAATATCAAGGCTTCCGCCTATGGCGGCAAGAGCCCCCGATATTGCAAAGGCTGCAGTTCCTATGATTTCAATTATGAGAAAAAGAATTCCTCCCGGCATAATATTAAAGCCCCATTTCTTCCTTTACTTCCTTAAAGCAATCTGCAATAAATAAAATATCTTCCTTTGAAAGAGCCGCTGAAAGCTGAGTTCTTATTCTTGCCTTGCCCTTGGGCACAACGGGATAAGAAAATGCAACAACATAAACTCCCTTTTCCATCATTCTTGCGGCAAATTCAACTGCCTTATGCTCATCATAGAGCATAATGGGAATGATGGGAGTTCCCCCGTCAATGATTTCAAGACCGATTTCTTTAATTTTTTCCGCAAAAAGCTTTGTATTTTCAAAAAGCTTTTCACGAAGGCTTAAATCCTTTTCAAGAATCTCAAGCACCTTGATTGAACCGGCCGCAACTGCGGGGGCAAGAGTATTTGAGAAAAGATAAGGTCTTGATCTCTGACGGAGAAGGTCTATTATTTCTTTTCTTCCCGAGGTAAAACCGCCGGAAGCTCCGCCCAGCGCCTTGCCGAAGGTTCCGGTTATAATATCAACTCTTCCCGAAACACCGCAATGCTCTGCAGTTCCTCTTCCTGTAGCACCCATAAAGCCTGCGGCGTGGCTGTCATCCACCATAACGAGTGCATCATATTTATCCGCAAGGTCGCAGATGCTCTTTAAATCTGCAACTATACCGTCCATTGAGAAAACCCCGTCGGTTGCAATAAGCTTAATTCTTGCATCCTTTGCTTCAATAAGCTTTTCCTCAAGGTCTGCCATATTGTTATTTTTATATCTGAAACGCTTTGCCTTGCAGAGTCTTACTCCGTCGATTATGCTTGCGTGGTTAAGCTCATCGCTGATAACCGCATCCTCTTCCCCTAAAAGGGTTTCGAAAAGTCCGCCGTTTGCATCAAAGCAGGAGGAATAGAGAATGGTATCGTCGGTTCCCAAAAATTCAGAAACCTTCTTCTCAAGCTCCTTATGAACCGACTGAGTTCCGCAGATAAATCTTACGGAAGAAAGTCCGTAGCCGTATTTTTTATAGCTTTCTCTTGCCGCCTCAATAACCTCAGGGTTGTTTCCCAAGCCCAGATAGTTATTTGCGCACATATTAACAACCTCTCTGCCGTCGGATAAAGCAACCTTTGCACCCTGAGGTGTGGTTATTATTTTTTCATTTTTGGTAAGACCCTCTTTTTCAATATTTACGCAGGTCTCTTTAAAAATCTTAAGTGCTTCCTTCATCAGTTTATACCTCCCCAGTCAAGAATAACCTTTCCTGATTTTCCGCTGTTCATTGCTTCAAAGCCCTTTTCAAAATCCTTTATATCAAAGCGGTGAGTTATGATATTTGAAATATCAAGTCCACCCTGAAGCATTGCACTCATTTTATACCAGGTTTCATGCATTTCTCTTCCATAGATTCCCTTTATAATAATTCCGTTGAAAATAATTTTATTCCAGTCAATATGGCTGTCGCTTTTTAAAAGTCCGAGGAGCGCAATCTTTCCCCCGTGAACCATATGGTCAATCATGGTATTGAAAGCAAGCTCATTTCCGCTCATTTCCATTCCGATGTCGAAGCCTTCTCTTATTCCAAGCTCTTCCATAACATCCGAAAGGCTTTCTCTTGAAGTATTTACTGCATATTTAATTCCGAGGCTTTTTGCAAGGTCAAGACGGTAATCGTTGATATCGGTAATAACAACGTATCTTGCTCCTGCAAACTTTGCAACGCAAGCCGCCATAATTCCGATGGGGCCTGCACCGGTAATAAGCACGTCTTCACCAACAAGGTCAAAGGAAAGTGCAGTATGTACGGCGTTTCCGAAGGGATCGAAAATTGAATACATTTCTTCGGGAACGTTTTCCTCGCATTTTCTTACGTTTTCCTGAGGAATAACAAGATATTCCGCAAAGGCACCGTCACGGTTTACGCCTACTCCCACGGTTTCCTTGCAGAGATGACCTCTTCCTGCAAGACAGTTTCTGCATTTTCCGCATACAATATGCCCTTCGCCCGAAACTCTTTCACCAATTCTGAAATTGGTTACGTTCTCACCAACCTCAACAATTTCACCCACATATTCGTGACCGATAATTCTTGGTGTTTCAATGGTTTTCTGAGACCATTCATCCCAGTTGTATATATGCAGATCGGTTCCGCATATAGCAGTTTTTCTGATTTTGATTTTAAC
>JAZQFU010000219.1:0-4052 GCA_045539675.1 Clostridia bacterium
ATTCTCAAATATCAACAGAGGATGTTCAAATAATATTAAATTTTTTAAGGACAAAAAGGCATTCAACTCGAGACAGCGTTATATTTTTATTAACCGTTGTTCTAGGTTTAGAGAGGTCTCAACTGATAAACCTACAATGGGATGCATTTACAAACAATTTTAAATATATAACTGTTAAAAATAGAAAAATCGAATTACCACCTATTATTCAAGAGTATTTAATAAAACTAAATAACGAAAAAAAGAAAGAAAAAATTAGGTCACCATTTTTATTTCAAGTGTTATACCAAAAAAGATACAGACCAATGAAGGAATGGAATATCAATGATGTGTTCGATAAATTTGCTCAAATAACAAATGATGATAAATGGAAAGATTATTCACCCAAATTTGTTAGAAACAGTTTAATCCCAACATTGTTCTCTGCGAATTACTCATTAGAAGATATTATGTATATAACCGGCATAGATATCAACAATATTTCAAAACTTATCAAAATGGACGATATATTGAAACGAAGGAGCAAGAGAATAGACTGGACTCCGTTATATGATGGCATATTGGTCTAGCCACATTTAAAACCGTTTTTATGTGGTCAAAATTTTGAATTTTTCAAACAAAGCAAAAACCTCAGAAACCGCTTGGTTACTGAGGTTTAAGATGGTCGGGAATACAGGATTTGAACCTGCGGCCTCATCGTCCCGAACGATGCGCGCTACCAAACTGCGCTAATTCCCGATAATACCATTCATTTTATTTAATGAATGGATAATTATTAAATTTTATTGAGTATACTGTGTGAGCAAGGTGTACTACCAAACTGCGCTATATCCCGATAATATGATTATTTATTAAACTTTACTGAGTATATTCTTTTTCTGCACCGGACTGCCAGACTGACTGTATCCTGCAATATAAAGAATATTCTGCCGTTACAACGACTAAAATATTATAGCATATATCTTTTGAAATTTCAACTATAATTTTTAAAAAATGAAAAACAATTAAATTTCTGTTAAAAAACTGTTAAATGGTTGAAATTAGAATATGATGGTGATATAATCTTGCAGAGGTGTTTCCGATGTCCAAAAAACGTCTTTTGCTGATACTTAATCCTTTGGCGGGGAAGAAAAAAGCTAAAAAAGCTATGAGTGGAATAATAAAGCTTTATAAGGATGCGGGCTATGTTGTGACCTGCATATTTACAAAACGCAGATTTCACGCTACCAAGATAGTAACAAAAAAAAGCAGAAAATATGATGTTGTTGTTTGCTGTGGAGGAGACGGAACCTTAAACGAAGTTCTTACCGGACTTGCGAAGGTGAAAAAGCCTCCGGTTTTAGGATATATTCCCACCGGATCCACAAATGATTTTGCCAACGGGCTGAGATTGCCGAAAAATATTATAAATGCCGCAAAAAAAGTTCTTGACGGAAAGATTTATGAAATAGATCTTGGCAAATTCAATGAGAGACCCTTTGCGTATATTGCATCCTTCGGTGCTTTCACCAATATTTCATATGCAACACCTCAGGCTATGAAAAATCTTTGGGGGCATCTTGCCTATGTTATGGAGGGGATTAAGGATATTCCCAATATAAAGCCCTATCACGTCCGTGTTGAGGCAAACGGCAAGGTTTATGAAGATGACTATATTTTCGGTGCAGTAACCAATGCAATGTCTATCGGCGGAATAATAAGGCTTGATCCCAAGGTGGCAAAGCTGGATGACGGTTTGTTTGAGGTAATGCTTATAAAAGCGCCGAAAACCGCATCTGAAATGCAGAGAATAATCGGATGTCTTGTAAGCAGACATTTTGATGACGGAATAATTGAATTTTTTCATGCCGCAAACCTTAAGGTAAATGCACCTGAAGAAATGAACTGGTCTCTTGACGGCGAATTTGCAAAAGGCGAGAAAGAGATAATTCTTAAAAATATCAATAAAGCCATAAAAATATACTATTAAAGGAAAAGATAATTATGAATCAGAGAGAAATTATAATTAAATCAACTGCTGACGGAAGCCAACAGCCCTTTCTTTTCTATAAAAGTGAAAAAGAGGGGAAAAGACCTCTTCTTGTAGGTCTTCATACCTGGAGCTTTGACCGTTTCAATCAGATTGAAAATATGCTTCCTCTGGCGGAAAAGCACGGTTTCAGCCTTCTTCTTCCCGAATTTCGCGGCAAAAATCTTAAAACCAATCCCGATTGCAAAAATGCCTGCGGATCCGTGGCGGCAAAGCAGGATATTCTCGATGCGATTAATTATGTTATTCTTAATGAAGATGCAGATAAAGAAAATGTGTTCCTTCTCGGTGCAAGCGGGGGAGGGCATATGGCTCTTCTTATGGCAGGCTTCTGCCCGGAGGTTTTCCGTGCGGTTGGTGCTTTTGTGCCCATAACAAATCTTGAATCCTGGACTGAGCAGAACGATTATTATAAGGAGCATGTTTATGCCTGCTGCGGAAGCAGTGAAGAAATGGCAAACCGTTCTCCCGTAAGCTACATAGATTCCATTGCAAAGTCAAATACAAAAATATTCCACGGAAAATACGATCCGGTAGTGCCGGTAAGTCACAGTATTTCCTTTTATAATTCTCTTTCGGAAAAATACCCTTCCGCAAGAGTATATCTGGATATTTTTGACGGCGGTCATGAAATGGATATGGTTCTTGCAGAGCATTGGCTTATCGGTCAGTATAAGAAGGAAAAGAAAAAGGAAGTAACCGGCTAAAAAAATATTGACAAATTCAAAGCGGTTTGTTATAATGCTAAATGGAGACTCGGCTTTTTTGGAAAGTCTGACAGGGAGAATGCGTCACCGACTGAAAGCGCGTTTGAGATGAGTAGTAAGCTTGGGAACACTCCGGTTAATAAAATTTTATATTAAAAGAGGATGCGTTTTTTACGTATCAATGCGGGTGGCACCGCGGGTATTTTGTTTACTCGTCCCGGAAATATTTTTAATATTTCCGGGGCTTATTTTATTTATAGGGAAATCAGGAGGTAATTGTATGTACAGAACGCTATATTGCAACGATATTTGTGATAAGCATATCGGTCAGAATGTTCAGCTTGCGGGCTGGGTAGACGTTGTGCGTGATCACGGCGGCGTTATTTTTATCGATCTTCGTGACTATACCGGCGTAACGCAGGTTGTAGTTCATAATGAGGAATTTTTGAAAAACGTTAACCGAGAGACGGTTATATCCGTCAGCGGAACAGTAAGAAAACGTGACGAAGAAACTGTTAATACCAAAATTGCAACGGGATATGTAGAGCTTGTTGCCGAAGGGCTTACAGTTCTCGGTAAGAGCAAAAATATGCTTCCCTTTGAGGTCAGAGCCTCAAGAGCAAGTAAGGATGAGCTTCGTTTAAAATACCGTTTTCTCGATCTCCGAAATCCCAGAAACCATGAAAACCTTGTTATGCGTTCAAAGATTATCCGTCATTTAAGAAAGAAAATGGAAGAGAAGGATTTTCTTGAAATGCAGACTCCCATACTTACCGCATCCTCTCCCGAGGGTGCAAGAGACTTTCTCGTTCCCAGCCGTAAGCATCCGGGAAAATTCTATGCATTGCCTCAGGCACCTCAGCAGTTCAAGCAGCTGCTTATGGTTTCGGGCTTTGATAAGTATTTCCAGATTGCTCCCTGCTTCCGTGATGAGGATGCAAGAGCAGACCGTTCTCCCGGTGAATTCTATCAGCTGGATTTTGAAATGGCATTTTCAACTCAGGAAGAGGTTCTTGATGTTTGTGAAGACGTTATTTATGATACTTTCAAAACCTTCTCCGATAAGAAAATAACCGAAAAGCCCTTCCGCCGTATCACCTATGCCGACGCAATGATGACTTACGGTTCGGATAAGCCTGATTTAAGAAATCCTCTTATTATCTGCGATCTTACCAACTTTTTCTCTCAGGTGGATTTTCCTGCATTCAAGGGAAGACCTGTAAGAGGTATTGTTGCAGACTGTAAGGGCAAATCAAAGAAATTCTTTGAGGATTCTTTAAAATTTGCAACCTCGGCAGAGGTTGGTCTCGGAGGTC
>JAZQFU010000220.1:0-12519 GCA_045539675.1 Clostridia bacterium
AGAAAAGTAATTAATTCAAGGAAAAATTGAATTTTCTTCAATTTTTCTACCTTATTCATATGGCATCTGAAGTAGAAACTTCAGTAAACATCTTATTTTATTCCTTTTCTTGCGGTCTGAACTATTTTTACATCCCCTTCAGATTCTATTTACATTGCATTGTAACGTGCCTGCGCATCATTGTAGATTTTTTCAATCTCTTCTGCGCCAATGCTCTTTGCGGTTTCAAGCCATTCATTCCATTCCTTTTCGCCGCCGTTATTGAGAACATATTTGGTTGCGAATTCTCTTCCTTTGGTAATGAATTCGTTGATTATCGCATTTCTTCTTTCGTTTTCCTCAGCTGTGAATACAAGCTCGGGATCTCTGGGCTCGATATTATCAGGATCAAGTGCGAAATCCTGCGCCTCTTTTTCACGCTCGGTATAATTGAACTGAGCACTTCTTCTGTCAAAGCTTAAATACATTCCCTGAAGGAACATTCCGTATTTTTCTCTCAAATCGTTCATTGAAGGCTGTTTATCTTCATATTCAATGTAGTCAGCCATTCCATCCTCACCTATAACATAGGTTTCACCCTCAATACCCATAGTTATGAGAGCTTTTCCTGCAGGTGAAAGAACAAAGTCCAGAAGCTTAAAGGAGGTTTCAACATCTCCTGCCGCCGATACGTGTCTTGCCCAGCAAAGCTGTGAAGTTTCGGGCATTCTACCTGTAGGACCTATGGGATTTGCATATCTTAAGTCATACTCAGGAACGGTTTCCAATGTCTGTTCTTTAAACATTTCAAGTCTTCCAAGCCAGTCAGTAGTAACAAATGCTTTGTCTCTCTGTGTCATTTTTGAAGTCCAGCTTGCCTGAGTATTTGTCAGGAATTCAGGGTCGATAAGCTTTTCATTATAAAGCTTAAGCATAAAATCAAGCATTTCTTTATATTCAGGCTGAATATCGGTAAAGTGCCAAACGCCCTCTTCTTCATCATAATACATGTCCTGTGCGTTCATTCCGTTCCAGCTTCTTGACCAGGTTTTGAATATTCCGTCACCGGACTTAATTGTATAGGGAGTAGATTCCGGATAAAGCTCCTTAAGTTTTTTGAGCGTCTGATGGAATTCCTCGGGAGAATTCCACATAGTAAGCCCGTGCTTATCAAAAATATCCTTTCTGTAAAGCACGCATCCTGTATCTACCGCTCTGTTGAAATCCCAGCCGAAAAATCCGTAAAGCTTTTCGTCGGGAGCCGCATAGGATTTGAATATCCAGTTATTTTCCTTAGTATCAACAAAAATTCTTTTGAAATTGGGAACTATATCAAGATAATCCTCAACTGCAGCGAATGCGCCCTGAACAGCAAGATCATTTGCAAATGCAGGATCAAGTCCCTGACCTACTATATCCGGGAGATCCTTTGCCGCAACAAGAACCTTGATTTTTTCCGCCGCAAGGGATTCCGCAAAAGCAAGTATCTGAACGTTAACACCGGTTGCTTCTCTTAATTTTTTTGCAACATAGCTATCATTTAAATCGGTAAGGCTGGAGTCTACACTCCATACAATTTCTTCTGTTCCGTCAGATAAGGGAAGCTCAAGTCCGCCTGTATCTTCAAGCTTAAGGTCAGGGTTAAACAATGATGATGTCAGCTTCTCGTTTTTCTCTCCGCATCCGGAAAGAGTGGAAATTACCATTAAAATTGAAAGTCCAAAAAGTAAAATTTTCTTCATTTTTTCTCCTCCTAATATAAATCTTCTCGCATTTCGCGGTAATACACATTTCTGCGTTCTCCCCATCCGTTAACAGAGAGATATTGTACCGGATATCTTTTATTAAAATCAATTTCTGCAATAGCGGCTCCCATCATGGAACCTTCTGCCAGAACATTACCGTCGGGGGCAATTACTGTACAGTTCGACCCCCACACTCCGCCCGTAACAACAAATACACCGGCATCCTTCGCCCTCTGGGTATGCATATTTATCTCAAAGCCTGCAGTGGGATTAATAATCAGCTCTGCGCCCTGTTTTACAAGCATTCTGGCGGTTTCGGGATAGTATAAATCCCAGCAGATTGCAAAGCCTACCTTTCCGAAATCGGTATCGCAAACCACAATTTCATTCCCGGGGGTAAGTCCCGAAAGCTTTTCGCTTAAGGTTAAATGACATTTTCTGTAGTAGCTTACTATTTGACCCTGACGGTCAATAAGCACTGCCGAATTTGCAACTCCGCCCTCCGCAGTACGCTCTCTTAAGGAAAATGCAAGGTAGATGCCGTGTTCCTTTGCCTTGCTTTTCATCCGTGCCATTTCTTCACCTTCAAGAGTTATAAAGGTTTCGTCGTATTCAACACTTGTGATTCTTGAATTGAAGGTTTCGGTGAGCACAACAAGATCAACCTTTTCTTCCTTCATAAGAGCATCAATTCTTTCAAGAGATTCTCTTATATTATCCTCACAGGTTCTTAATTTGTGCTCCCATACGAAGCCATACGGAATGGAAAGCCCCGCAACCTTTGCCTTACGCTCGGGGATACATTCTCCCTCCGATACCGTCACATTGGAAATTTTGGCGTATCCGCCGCCGCTTCCGTAAACCATAGCAGAAATTCTCAGCTTATCTGCACCTTCAAAGGGAACAATTTTTTCCATATCGTAGATATATTCTTCAAATATGCCTTCCCCATTCTTATACCAGGTAGCAAAAACCTCAGATTTGACTGTTCCGCTCAAGTAAAGCTTCATTTCCGCACGGATATATCTGCCCGGAATAAAATCTTCAACATCGCAGCTGACAACTCCAACGCTGTGGATTTCTGATAAAGCTATTTCAACGCCTCCGGGAAGAAGCTTAACCTCTCCCCGGATATTTTTATTCTTCAGCATACTGCTGTCGTACCACTCGGTTATTTTCATGTTATACCCTCTTTTCTACTTGCTGCTCTTTACAAGGCCAATCCAGTCAAAAATACACTGTCCGTTATCAAGATTAATAAGCTTTATAACATTCTCGCCTTTCTTCAGGTTAAGCTTCGATTTTACTCTCAGACCCTGAAGGTCACTGTATACAGGCGTTGCCGGAACATTGAAGGAACCGATCTGATCTCCGCACATAAACATCTTGTCACTGGTTGCACCGTCTACGGTACTTAAGCTCATTATAATATCGTATTCTCCGTCTTCGGGAACATCGAAGGTGTATGAAATCGTACTCATGGCACTGTTGAAGCCCTGAAGAGTATTATTTTTGATTCTTTCCCACCAAACAACCGAAACCTTTGCATCAGTATCTGTATAGTCGGTTGCTCTTTTCTTCACATCAGGTAAATCCGCAACTGCATTATGATCATCGGTTACAATGCTTTCAACCTTATTTGCATTTGCTGACTTGAGTCTGATTTCCGCTTCCTTATCGGTCAGATACCATACATTTTCACCGGTTACGGAATAAATGGTTCCCGGATCAAGTCTTTCTCCCGAAATATTCTTGCTGCCCTCAACAATATAGAGTCCTTCAAACTGATTGGGCCAGAAATCATAGGTATGGAGTCCGTTGATATCAAGCTCGGTTTCGTAAGGAATTTCGGTAGTCTTTCCATCGATTATAACCTTAAGAACTCCTTCGGATTTTCCGCCGACAACTCTCTTATCGGTATAAAGAGTTCTGGTTCCGGGGAAGAGATTGAACTCACATATTCCGTCGTTCCAGTTCCAGATTATTCCGTTTGAGGTTTTTCCCTCGGTGACCTCATAGAAATCCTTATCAATATGCTTTATAAGCTTTCCGGGCTTTTCTTCAAAATTAACCTTAAGGTTAGCTTCCGAACCGATATTTGAAATTGAAAGCTCTTCCCTTCCCTTTGCAACAGAAACGGGAACATCGGATTCATAAAGCACGGTTCCGTCGAGCATTGCATAGGTTCCGTTAACAGACATCCAGCTTTCGGAATTTAAGATAAATGCCGTTCCCGTAAACTCAATACTGTCTTTGGTTATGATTTTTTCCTTATCAGTAAGGTTCACGTAGCAAACGGTTCCGTCTTCAAAGGAAAGCTTAAGATAGTCGTCAAACTTTTCTTCCTTGATATTTCTTGTTTTCTCTTCCTTTTTATGAATATCAAGGGTGGTTACAAGCTTTGTTGCATTGGTTTTTTCCGTCTGGAAGTAAAGCCTTTTATCCGGATATTTCTCGGTAGGCTTGGGAGGTGCAACCGCTGAAAGGTCGGGCCCTGCAAAGTAGTCGATATAGTAGGGGGTAACCTTTTCGGGCCAATGAGCTCTTACCTCCATGGCACTATTTCTTCCGGTTATCGTTGCTCCCTTTAAGTTATCGTAAAACTCAATATCACACTTTGTATTAATCCAGTTTTCAAAATTATATTCTCCTCCGCCTGTTGAAAGATCGTCTATTACGATAAAGGTTTCGGGATTTATATAAATCATATATCTGTCTGCTTTATCAATTGCAGTTCCGTATGCCACCTCGGCATCTCCCACCGCAAGCTTGAAATCACGCTGATTAACAAAGCCGGTGATTTCACCCTTTGCGGAAATGGCATTACAAGGCTGACCGCTTCCGTTATCATAGGTAATTGCATTGTGGGCATAGGTTTTCTTATTCCAGCCAAGGTCGAAATTATCGTGATATGCCACGTAGTAATCACTGTCGCTTGCAATAATATCTCCGTACGCCTGAATTACAAAGCTGTTCTGATCGGGATGTGAGTGGTTATGCGAGCCGTACCAGCTTGATTTGAAGGTCATACCTATACGCTTATCATCCTTTAAATCCGAATACATCGCAATCCAGCCCGGATCGGGGAAGAATTTTGCAGAAGGCAGAGTATACGGCGCTCTTATTTTAACATCCTGATTTGCATTAAGAGTAATATAATCGGGATCGGAGGAATAGTAGAACTGGGTATTTCCTTTATTGATTCTCTTAAGGAACCATTTTGCATATTCTCTGTATTCCTGCGATTTATTTCCCAATGCCTGCTGAAGAGTAATCTGCTTCATCTGATAAGCACTCTGGGGAGCATCGTTATATGCATCACCTATCATATTATACCAGCCGCTTGGCCAGAGATAAATATAATTCAGCATCTGATTGTAGAAGTAACCCTTATCCGATATGCCGGCAAGACCTATATCTCCCACTCTGTCTGCAACCATTATGAGTGCAGTAGGCAAGCCGTAGAAGGGGCCCTGAGCAGATGCACCGTCTTCATATGCATACGGATAGGTCAGATTGGCAAGAACGGGAAAATGGAAATCAACAAGCTTCTTTGCCATTTCCGACTCATTATATATGGTAAGACCTGCAACCAGACATTGATTAAGTCTCCATTGATGGGAGCCGAAGGGCTCTGCATACAAGCTTCTTTCATAGCTGCTGTTTTTTGTAAAATGCTCATAGGGTCTTTTGAGATTATTCTCAATAAGCTTTATTGTATTTGCAATCTGCTCCTCCGAAAGGAATTCATAAAGCATATCGTAGGCAAGAGCAAGATTATATGCAAAAATACTTTCAGCAGTATCAGTCATGGAATTGAATTCAAAATAATCCTCCGGCTTATAATCCTTTGCCCTGTTAAGTCCCTCTATGGCATATTTCTTATATTTTTCTTCTCCCGTTATATAGTAAAAGGAGGTTGCCTGAAGAATATCTCTTGAAGGATTGATATATCCCATGGCACTCTGAGCGGTTAACGGGGTTGATACCTCAGGAACAGAGAATCTTCCCGCATTAACCATTGCATCAAGAGACATCTTCATCTTCAGATATTCGGTATCATTCTGATCGATTTTAGCAATTCGTTCAAGATCATCCTCCATCAGAAAATACGGATGCTTCTTTGATGAAACAGTAGCTCCGATATCATCAACGGGTGCAACAGTGAATTCCACCGCATTCTCATCGAGATAGAATCTTCTGGGCTCGGAATAAACCGAATATTTCCCCTTAAGCTTATATCTTACCGCCCAGTAGTAATCCCTTCCTGATTCAATGGTATGAGGGAAGGTATACATATTTACCGGAATATCCTTAACCTCATATACTATGCTTTTAAGCTCAGCATCATCACAAAGCACAAGCTCGTAGGTTGAGCCGTAAACTATAGGCCAGGTAAAGCATGGACTGTTCTGATAGCTGTGATAGTTATTTACGGGTCTGTAGAAAAGCTTTTCCTGAAGATAATAACCTGCCGGCATTTCCCAGGAAAGCTCTCCTGCCGCAAAAACACCGCTTACGGGAGCAATTGACATTATAAGTGCCAGAGTAATAATCGTGCATATTATTCTTTTCATATTCTTACTCCTTTCCCGTTACGGTTACAAGACCGTTTTCATAAACTGCCATATCTCCCATCGCTTCAACGAAGGAAGCAACAGGCAGATAGACTGTTCTGTTTTTAAAGATTGCCTTTCCGGAAATTTCTTTTCCGTCTACGGTTATTTTTCCGCTTGTGCAATCAGCATTAACCTTCACGCTTCCCGAAAGATTACACTTCATTCCGCTTATATCCGTTGAAAGACCGTATGCAGATGCAAGACTCCTTACGGGAACATATATGCTTCCGCCCTCCTCGAAAGGCTTCTGAGTGAAGAAAAGGTATTCGCCCTTGAAGTTAACATTTGTGATTCCCGGAATGATTGTGCCCTTAGGCGTTTCCTTCATGGGAAGTGCAAGAGGCTTGGGCTTTTCTCCCTTATATTCAAGTTCCTTCACGTTGTCGGTAATTGCTATATAGTCAAAATACATTTCACCGCGATTTGAAGTGGTCTGGAACTTCACTGAATCAATCTGCTCGCCCGTATTGGTGGTATAAACACTTGCACCCTTAAGCATGGTTACACCCTTTTTTGCATCGAACTTAACTGCGGAAGCATTAAAGGAAACATCCTTCATACATTCCGATTCAAGCTGAACGTCAAAGAGCCCGTTACCAACATCCATAAGCACCTGCATGGTATACCACTGATTGCTTTCGGGCTTCGCGGGAGTAAGACCGATATTTACCCCTGCATCGGAAAAGGCATTGAAGGTTCCTCCGCTCGACCACTGAATGATTCTGGAAAGAAGATTCTTTCCGCTCATAACATCAAAGCCAAAGCTCATATAATCATCCTCAGTCTGAACGAACTTGAATTTCGTTTCTATAAGAACCTTTCCCTTAGCACCCTTAATGGGAACCTGGAAAATAAGATTTCCCGAGCTTCCCTTATCATCCACCTTAAGAAGATTCTTTAAAACACCTGCTTCATTTTTTTCCTTTACCACATAAAGAGAGGTATCTGTTCCTTCTGTTATGGAGGAGAAGCTTAAGGGCTTCTGATTAACCTTGGTATCTGAAAAGTCCTCATAGAAAAGATATTTTGATTTATCTACTGTATTTACCTTCTCCTCGTCACGAGGCTCCTTTGTCGCCTCGGCACCAACCGAGGCCGCAACCGAAAGAACCATCAAAAGTGCAAGGAGTACTGATATTATTCTTTTCATCTTCTTCCCTCCTATCTTTCATATACAAACATTTCTCTTATAATCTTCGAAGTGGGATGATACCATCTGACTATAAGCTCAGAGGTGTATTCATCAGGATTATCAAGATATCCGGTTATATCATTATAAGAGCCCTGTCTTGCTTTTTTGGTTTTCGTATTGTAATAGGTTATTCCCGTAGCATTCTTGATATTATTGAATAATCTGTATGCGGTGGAATTAACTCCGCTTTCAATTCCGTCGGGTGCATCGGAATGGTAAATAAGCTTAATGCCTCCGCGGGTTGATTTTATTGCATATGAGGGTTCAACCTTATTATTTCCCTCTTCCGGATAATACTTATTGTTTTTGAAGCTGTAAAGCATAACAAACAAATCAAGCTCACCGGTTACGGAGTTTTCGGTAATATAAATAATATCGCCCTCTGAAACCTCCGTTGCCAAAACAGAATCAACCGTCGACTGATTACCTTCACTTACGGTTGAATAAAGCTCCGGGTCAACAAGAATTTCTTTTGCTTCTCCCTGAGAATAGAGATACCATTTCTTTCTCTTTTCTCCTTCGGAATTTACCGCATCGGTAATCTTCGTTACTATATGGGTTTTGAAAGTAGGCATATCATCATCTATTCCGGCTGATGAATACTGTCTTAAGAATACTGAGGCTGTGAAATCCTCGTCATTATCCTTGAACCATAAAAGCCCGTGCTGACTTCCGCCGTTAACGAAATAGCCTGAGCCTCTTACGGCATAATAGGTGGAATCATTTTCAAATCCTTCACCCGGATACATGAAAACATTATATTCATTTGCAACTATGATTTTCTGCGAAATCATATTAACAGATGAGGTATATTCAGGCTTTGAGCTATCAATAATTCCGTAATAAACCTCGTTATCCAGCTTTATGCTCTCCGCATTTGCAATATCGCCGTTTTCATCAAGAATTGTATCAACATAGTTGATTTCTCCGTCTTTGTTTATTCCGTATTTCACAAGCTGGAAGCAGTAAGGATCTGTACTTCCCTGCTCATAGGTTCTGCCGGAAATTGCGGTGCTTGATTTTCTTAAAAGTGCAATAAAGCTGTTCTTTGCAGTCTGAGAGCCAAGGTTTATTTCTGCTCCGTCCACCTTAACCTTATCTGCAAAGATTGTATCGTTAAAGCTTTCGGAAGAATCCATAACCCTTACCTGAAGCCTTCCTTCAAAGCCGCCGGAATTCTTCACCGCAGAGATGAGTCCCCATGTATAGTCACCGGGCTCGGTGGAATAGCTGAAGCGTGCGATTTCTCCCATATGATTAAGAAGCACGTCTGCAGTTCTTCCAATTGAAATACCAATGGAATTTGCAATTGCATAATCGGAAAGTGCATAAGGCTTTCCTTCAATATAAATATTGAGCTTTCCGTTTATTTCCTCACTTCTTTCAAGCATACCGCTTATTTCAGATGTAGAAACATAAACCTTTATAAATGTCTGCCATGCATCCCTCTTTGATTTATATACGGTGATGCTTGCACCTGCAGGAATTCCGGAGGCTTCTATTGCTTCTCCCGATTCATCGTAAATAAGAACGTAGGGATCTGCAGTATCAACGGGAAGAGCTATTTTCTTTTTACTGTCGAAATAATCGTAGACAACAGAATTCTCAGCATCAATTCTTCCTGCAACCATATCTTCGTATGCATCAATGAATACTACGTCTGCTTTTTTATCGTTATTGTTATCAAGCAGCTTTACGGTTCCGCTTAAGACTTTTCCGTTTTCGACGTAGATTCCGGTATTAAAATCCGCTTTGGTATTTGCACCGTTATATATAACCGGAGCAGTACGGTCATAGGAATATTTCTTTTCCTTTCCTTCCCCGCCCTCGGCTACGAGAGTTCCGTCGGAAATTGAAACCACATCGGAAATATTAATAATATTCTCGTTATTTTTCTTTTTATCCTTTATTGCAAGCTTGATTCTTGTTTTTTCCTTTTCAAGCTTATAGTAGGCTCTGATATGATATCCCAAAAGATAGTTAATATCGGTTTCGGTATAGAAAACCTCGTCACCTACATATATGCAATAATAAGGAAGATCGTTTTTGCCGTAGAGATTGGTGATATCCACACCGTTTACTACTCCATCGGTAAACGAAAGACCGAAGGAATTATAAAGGAGTGTTTTTCCGTTTTCCGCCTCAAGAATAAATCCTCCGTCGGAGGAAACTCCGCTAGCTTCGAGTACCTTGGTATGAAGTGCATTATAAATAAGAGTAATCACATTCTTAAGACTTGCAGGCTCGTTAAGGGGAGCGCTTATGCCGTCAAGAAGCTCTGTTTCTCTTATTACTGCGTGATATCCGGAAGGATATCCGCCCATTCCCTCTGCCTTGATACTGTAGCCGAGAACTCTTGTAAGACAGATTGCCGCTTCAAAGAGGGTTATATCGTTATCGGGACGGAAGGAACCGTCGCTGTATCCGTTTATTAATCCCATATCTTTTGCCGCCGCAATTTCGGAATAATAAGGATTATCTGAGCCCACGTCGGAGAAAACATCACTTCCGTAACCGAATACATATGTTTTCATTCCCTTTGCACGAACCAGGAAAGCCGCAAAGCTTCCTCTTTTTGCATTGGAATCCGTAAGCACAAATTCGTCATCTAAAATTCCCGTGAGACGAAGAAGCGCGAGGGCATCTGAATAATCAGTATTTACCGAAGCTTCTGCTTTTACTTCTGCGCTTTCCTCTGCATATCCCATAAAGGGCACAACCATTAATGCCGCCAGTATTATTGCAAGTATTCTTTTCATATCCTTCGCACCTCCTTATTTCGCAAGATTAATTATGTTATTTATTACAACCGCCGCTTCTGCTCTGGTCATAACTGCTTTTGGATTGAATTTTCCTTCATTTGTTCCCGAAATAACACCGAGCTTTTTAAGAGCAGTTACAGCCGGCTTTGCATAATCCGAAATTTCCGAATCATCGGTAAAGCCGCTTGCTCCCGCTGCCTCTTCAGCCTTAAGAACTCTCAATATCATAACCGCCATATCCTGACGTGTTACTCCCATTCCCGTTCCGAAAAGGGTTTCGCTCATTCCCTTGATTATACCGCCGTTAACTGCCTTTGCAACATAGGGTGCATACCAGGAGCCGCTTACAACGTCGGTGAAGGAGATTTCTTTTTCTTCACCGTCGTAAAGGGTGCTTATCATTTTAACAAATTCTTCTCTCTTTACTTTTCCTGCGGGGTTATATAAGCTTTCGCTTACGCCGTCAATTACGCCCTTTTCATAAAGGCTCTTTATTGCAGCTTCTGCCCATTCATAGCCGTTTAAATCGGTGAATCTGCAAACTCTTATATTTTCGATAACATCGGCGTTAAGATTTTCATTTCCGACCACGGAACCGGAAGCTTCAATCTTCTGCGATGAGCCTGACCCGCTACCTGCGGAGCTTCCGCCACCGCCTCCTCCACCGGAGCCGCCTGCTGTATTCTTTGCAAGCTCGGTTACCTTATTATCAAATACCTTTCTGATTTCATCGGTATCACTATAGGGCTGAGCTGCAATTACAGATTTCAGAACAGCACGCTGATTTACTGAATTAAGAGAATTGAATGCATTCATTTTTGTGAAGCCGAAGGTCTCGCTGTATTCAGAAAGAATCTCCGTTAATGCTTCTGCATTCTTTTCTTCCGAAGCATATTCGGTAAGAACAATTTTTTCAAAGCTTTCAGCCACATCTTCGTAGCTTTCAAAGGCATTTCCGGAAAGCTTATCTGAAAGTATGCTTTCCCTGGCAACCTCACTCATTTCTTCGTAAAGCTCAAGTATTCCCGAATCAACCTCTGCCTTTTCGATAAACTCGGAAGCATCGGTTATCTTACCGACATTGAGCTTTGCGATTATTATTGCATCCTTATAAAGCTCAAGGAATTCTGAGGGCTTATTACTTTCCTTAAGAAGCACGGAAAGCTGACTGATAAGCTGCTGCTCGGTTATTTCACCTGAAAGCTCTGCAGTTGAAAGTGCAAAAAGCTTAACATAGTTATAAGGAATAAGGCCATCCTTAAGAGCCTGCTCTCTTTCTTCATCATTTGCGGAAAGCATAAGCTTTGATTTAAGCGCATCAGCAGATTTATCTTTATAGATTTCCTCAAGTGCCGCATTTTTCTCTTCAGGTGTTGCAAAATAGAAGGTAATCTCTTCCTTTTTGCCCTTTTCATCCATAAGCACCAGCTTATAATCACCCGTTTTTGAAAGCTTGGCATCAAAGCCGTAGTATCCGTTTGCATCGGTATTTACCGCACCTGCATATACAAAGAAATCCTCAAAGGTATCAAAATCGTAATCAAAGTCTTCTACATTCTGAGTGGTTTTTATCACATATGCGGCTACGCCGGTATTACCGGTATGCCATTTTCCCGAGAAGGTCATAACAGGCTTTGAAACATCCTTATAGTAGAAATCAGCAAGAGCTTCTTTTTTATCAAAGGTTGCTTTCTTTCCGATTGTTATAACATTACCAATGGGAATAAGCGCGGTATACAGTTTTCCGTCGTCGGAAACATCGGCAATCCAGCTTACGATTTCCTCAGCATCCGCCGTATTTATTCCAACACTTATTTCATCGCATAAGCCCGGATTAAGACCGCTGTATACTTTAAATTTTTCATTATTTACTTTATTATCCTTATGATAAATGCTTATTCTTGCCGCTTTTTTCTTTGAGAAGGATTTATTCTCAAGAGTTGCTGAAAGATTAAGAAGTGTATTTGGCTTAAGAGTGGAAGTATCGTAGTTAAATGCTCTTATTTCAAGCTTTCCGTCCTTTGAATATCCAAGCTCCGATGCGGGACAAAGCTCGAAAACATAGGTTCTCGTCTCCCCTGCTTCAGAGGTTACGGGAACCGTAAGAGTTTTTACTCCGCTTAGGCTTCCCGAGGTTACCTCACCTGAAACAGTTGATTTACCCGAGGATTTTTTATAGGTTAATTCAACGTTTTTGGTTTCGTCTATAACTGCAACCTTAT
>JAZQFU010000221.1:0-2102 GCA_045539675.1 Clostridia bacterium
GACGGATACATTTATCTTTCCTCCACAATTGTGGTTAATAATTCAACTGTAGACCATTCGGAGGAGGCACATATTGCAAAGATAGATGCAAAAACAGGAGAAACGGTTCTTACTAAAGCTTATTCCATTCCCGATTATCCTGCAATTAAATCAATCGGAGATATAGAATTCGGACCCGACGGACTTCTTTATGCAGCAATATCCGTAGGCTCGGGTATTATAGCTGTAGATCCCGAAACCCTTGAAATGGTTAAATATAAATTATACTCACCCCTTGGAAATGAGTATAACGGAGTGCAGTCACCTTATGTTTTATTCGATGAATCGGGACTTCTCTTAACAACAACAGGCGGTGCACAGGGGCAGTTAAGAGTGATAAATATTGAAACCATGGAATCAAAAACCTATGGTAACGCACGGTTCTGCGAGGTTGACAGTCACGGTAATATCTACAGAACCAGCGGAAACAATCTTTTAAGATGGAATGTAGACAGACGGCAGAGACTGGATATTATGATTAAGAATGCTGAAAAGTATTATAGGGAAGAGGATTATTCCGTTCATTCCTGGAAAATCTTTAAGAATGCTCTTTCAGCGGCAAAGGAGCTTGACTTGAATAAGGCTTCCGAAGCTGATGTTACCGAAAAAGCCCGCAGGCTTACCACGGCAATAAGAACCCTTCACAGAAGGTATGATTATGAGCATGGCTTCGCATATATGCTTGGTGATAATCTTTCGATGTTTAATGATATGCAGGAATATTCCGAAGAGCAGATAAATGCAGTAAATATTCTTAAGCAGTACGGAATCATAGACGGAGTGGGCGAATACCGTTTCGCACCCGAAAAGCCGGTAACAAGAGCGGAATTTGTGAAGATGCTTTCAAATGCAGAGCTTTTTTCCGGTGGCGAGGTTGCTTCGTCGCACGAATTTTCCGATGTTTCAAAAACCGACTGGAGCTATCCCTACATTCAGAATGCATATGAAAAGGGATGGATTAAGGGTGTATCGGATACAGAATTCAAGCCTTCTGATATTATAACCGAGGAGGAAATTATTCTTATTCTCAACAGAATAAAGGAAAATGCATTCCCCGACGGTGAGGCTAAGCCGTGCAACAGAGCAGATGCAGCAGTTCTTATTTATGAATTTATAAACCGGGTGTGATAATATGAAATTCAAAGGAATTTTAATTTTCATACTTGCGGTGGCAGTGGGAGGAATCCTTTCTGCCACTGCAGGTGCGGCTTACGATGAAACTTTGTATTTCAATGATTTTTCCTCTGAGACTTCACTTTCGGAGCTGACAATTACCAGGGATTCAAGAGCGGAAATCGGACTTGCCGCCTCTTCAAGCGGTGAATCGGTGCTAAAGGTGGAAACCGTTGACGGAACGGCAAACAGCTTTTACAGCTATGTTCAGTTTCCTCAGATTACCCATACAACGGGTGAAAAGCCTGATGTTGCCTTTGAAATCAGAATGAAGAACAGTATGAACGGCAACAGCTTTATAACCACAAGAGCGGATTCTCATTCCTTTATGACGGTGGGAACCAATCTCAGGGCGGGAATGTATGCTCCCGATAAGGAGCTTGGCAACCTTGCAACAATGGCTTATAAAACCTTTCATACTGTTACTGTAACCTATGGTGCAGAGGATGCCTTCAGAGAAATATATCTTAACGGAAATTATATTTCGGCTTCCGGCTCGGGAACGGACCCGAGCTACGGTATGCCTACAAACAGATGGTCGGCAAAGGGGATTCTTGATATAAGACTCTGGTTTTATCTTCAGAGCACAGGGCATTTTTCGGAAATTGACTACGTGAAGGTATATCGCCTTTGCGAAAGCCTTGAGGGAGAGCTTTTATATAAAGATGCGGCGGATACCCAAAAGCTTTACATAGATTTTAATTCTCCCGTGAATATATCTTCTGATATGCTTTCCGTTGAAGGGGCAGAAATAGACTCCTGCAATCTTTATGATAACGAAAAAAATATTTACGAAATAACTCTGAAGCAGCCTCTTGAAACCGAAAAAAGCTATACCCTTAAGGTGAATGGAGTAACTGAAATAAGAGGAAAAACCCTTTCTTCTGAGT
>JAZQFU010000222.1:0-3002 GCA_045539675.1 Clostridia bacterium
AAATACAGGTTTACGAAATGACCGGTGGCATTAAATGCGGAGATAATGTGGAATTTACGGGAGATATGTTGTCTGCCGATCTCGGTCCCGGTTTGCTCGGTCAAATCTATGACGGACTGCAAAATCCGCTTCCTGTTTTAGCAGAACAGGCAGGCTGGTTTTTGGAAAGAGGAATTTACGCAGACGGACTTAACACTGAAAAGAAATGGGAGTTTACACCGACTGCACAAGTCGGCGACATTGTTCGTGCGGGCGAACACATCGGAACCGTTCCCGAAGGCCCGTTTACACATAAAATTTTTGTTCCCTTTTATCTGCTTGGAAACTATACGGTAAAATCCATTGCCGACAAGGGCGAATATACCGTTAAAGAAACGATTGCGGTTTTAACCGATGAACGAGGTCGTGAGATACCCGTATCCATGTCTTTCAAGTGGCCTGTTAAACGCGCAGTTAAATGCTACAGCGAGAGATTGGCACCTGCCGAAACAATGGAAACTAAGGTGCGACTTATCGACTCTTTCTTCCCTGTCGCAAAAGGCGGAACCTATTGCACACCCGGACCATTCGGCGCAGGTAAAACGGTACTTCAGCATACTACATCGAAATATGCAGATGTAGATATCGTTATTATCCCCGCCTGCGGTGAGCGTGCCGGTGAAGTTGTTGAAACGCTCACTGAGTTCCCCGAGCTAACAGATCCCAAAACCGGACGTTCGCTTATGGAACGAACCATTATTATATGTAATACTTCTTCTATGCCTGTTGCATCCCGTGAAGCCTCGGTTTACACTGCGGTAACACTTGCTGAGTACTATCGCCAAATGGGACTTAATGTTCTTATGCTGGCAGACTCAACATCTCGCTGGGCACAGGCGATGCGTGAAATGTCAGGCAGACTTGAAGAAATCCCCGGTGAAGAAGCTTTCCCTGCATATCTTGAATCTTATATTGCAGCCTTTTATGAAAGAGCCGGTTATGTCCGCTTGCCTGATGGCAGTACCGGTTCTGTTACTATCGGAGGCACGGTATCCCCTGCCGGCGGCAACTTTGAAGAACCGGTAACACAGGCGACCTTAAAGGTTGTAGGTGCTTTCCACGGCCTTTCCCGTGAGCGTTCGGATGCAAGAAAGTATCCTGCCATTGACCCGCTTATCTCTTGGTCAAAATATAACAGCGTTATTGACAGCGAAAAGTTAGAATTTTGTAAAAGCATTCTTCATCACGGTGATGAGATTGGATCTATGATGAAGGTTGTCGGTGAAGAAGGTACGACTCTTTTGGATTACATTACCTATTTAAAATCCGAAATGCTCGATGCCGTTTATCTGCAGCAGAACTCATTTGATTTGATTGAGGCAAACTGTGGAAGATTGCGTCAACGCTATGTTACCGACAAACTGGTGTATGTTTTGGGCAGTAATTACGCTGTTCAGAATAAAGACGATGCACGCAGCTTCTTTAACCGTATGCGCCAGAAATTTATTGACTGGAATTATACCGAGTTTGAGAGCGAAGCATTCAAAAAAGCAGAGTCTGAGATTGATGAATTGTATCGCAAGGTTGATGGCAAATTAGCCGCACCTGCTGAAAAACTATTAAAGGACGGTGAATGAGAGTGAACAAAGTATATAACCGAATAGAATCTATCACCGGTAATGTTATCACTGTCCGAGCAAACGGTGTTCAGTATAAGGAATTGGCACAGATCAATACGCGTTTCGGCAAATCTCTGGCTCAGGTTAACAAGATCGAGGGCGATATCGTATCCTTGCAGGTCTTTGCCGGCGGTCAGGGTGTTTCCACAGGAGATGAAGTGCGCTTTTTAGGCCACGAAATGCGAGTATCGTTCAGTGAAGATTTATTAGGCCGTATATTCAACGGTTCAGGTGAACCGAGAGATAAAGGCCCTGCACTTACGGAAAATATGAAATCCATTGGCGGCCCCTCTGTTAATCCTACCAAACGTATTCTTGCCAACCGAATGATGAGAACCAACATTCCTATGATTGATATGTTTAATACCTTAGTTGTTTCTCAGAAATTGCCCATTTTCTCCATTTCCGGAGAGCCGTATAACCAGCTTCTTGCTCGTATTGCAATGCAGGCTGAGGCGGATGTAATCGTTCTTGGCGGTATGGGTCTTAAATATGATGACTTCTTGTATTTTAAGGATGCACTTTCCAAAGGCGGTGCTTTAAGTAAAACCGTTATGTTTATCCACACTGCTTCCGACCCTACCGTTGAGTGTATGATGATTCCCGATATGGTTTTAGCAGTAGCAGAGCAGTTTGCACTTCAGAATAAAGACGTATTGGTACTCCTTACCGATATGACCAACTTTGCTGATGCTATGAAGGAAATTGCTATTACGCAAGAACAAGTGCCCTCAAACCGTGGATATCCCGGCGATCTGTATTCTCAGCTTGCCGCCCGTTACGAAAAGGCAGTTGACTTTGCCGATTCCGGTTCAGTTACCGTTTTGGCGGTTACTACCATGCCCGGTGATGATGTCACTCACCCTGTTCCCGACAACACCGGATATATTACCGAAGGACAGTATTATTTAAAAGGCGGTCGTATTGAACCGTTTGGCTCTCTTTCCCGACTGAAGCAAAACGTAAACGGTAAAACACGAAAAGACCATCGAGCACTTATGGATGCAATGATTCGCCTTTATTCTTCTTATAAGGAAACTCTTGAAAAGAAAAACATGGGCTTCTCCATGAGCCGTTGGGACGAAAAATTGCTAAAATACGGTGAACTTTTTGAAAGCCGTATGATGTCGCTGTCCGTTAATCTTTCGCGTGAAGATGCTCTTGACTTGGGATGGGAAATTTTATCTGATTGCTTTGAGAAACATGAAACCGGAATCAAGTCAGACCTTACTGATGAATTTTGGCCCAAAGGTTAAGGAGGGCTGTAGTTTTGGCAAAAATCAAACTAACTAAAAACGAGTTAAAGGTACAAAAGGACGCACTCAAAATGTACCGCAGATATTT
>JAZQFU010000223.1:0-8055 GCA_045539675.1 Clostridia bacterium
CTGTGATAAAATCCTCTTATCTTATTTAAATATTCTTCTCTCATAAAAATATTCTCCATATAAAAACCTCCTTTGATTATATTATACCACGTTTTAATAAAAATGCAAGTTAAAGGGATAAAAATTGCTAAATCTTATTAAAAAATCCCTTTAACGTCTGTTTTTCTATTTATATAATTAAACTTTCCTAATGCTTTTCAGGGGATTCGGATAGTTACCCGATGGCTAGCCGTTGGAGATTCGAACTTCAAAAAAAGCCTTCCCCTGTGGGAGGGGAAGGTGCCGAGGTACGAGGCGGATGAGGTGGTATAATAAATCATGAAAACGTGATATCACAGAAATGCTCACTATAATTCTATAATAACATCCGATATTTCAGCTATACCATGCAAAGGGAAAGCCGTTAATGAGTCGGGTAGCATATGCCTTAAACTTGATTACTTCACGCCTAATCAACTTGTCGTTCTCGCAAGACGAAAGTCTTGCTTCATCCTCCGCATTGATTATTCATTGAAGTTCTCTTAGTTTAAGGTCGCAGAGTTTAAAATGATGAAATTTTATTATAGAACAAAGAAAATTCAAAAATAATACCCTCGTATATTTGCAGAATTTTCTGCAGTAATATTAAAAATTTCACATTTTAAACCATATTCTTCCCGTCTCATTAACGGCAAGGGGGATTTAAGAATTCCCCTTGCCCCTTTGCAATCCCCTTGGGCCCCAAACCGGGTGCTCATTCGCCGCACGGCTGCTGCGCATTGTGAAACAGTTCGGCTCCCCGACGGCTAAGCAGATAACAAAAAGCAATATTATTAATCATTCGAACAAACATTTTTTATAAAACAACTGACCGTTACCTTTCAGTAACGGTCAATTCTTTACAATCTAATATTTTTTTCTGTGGTCTGCTTAGGTTTATCATCCGGCATCGGAAATAGGAGAAATTGATGCAGAATGTTCGAATTTTCCCCGAAGCTGTATGTGTATACTGCGAGAGGGAAAATTCGGACATAGCAGAAAAATTCAATTCCAAAAATTCATTTATGAATTTTTACCTTAGATACTGTTTTTCCTTTAAATTATTCATACGGCAAAAGCTATATACTATTCGCCTTGTTATTTTGATTTATTTTTCTGCGGTCTGCTCAGGTTTATACATTTCCGATTATTTATCTCTTGCAATAATTACCCTTATCCTTCCCCCGGTATTCTTCGTTTTATCGTAGAAAGCATTAATTGTATAATCCTCCGAGTCTTCAATTTCCGAAAGGGGCACAAGCATATACTCATGCTCATAATTAACCCGGAACACGGCAACCGAATCGCTTAAGGTATATTTATTGCCTGCTTTATCGGTGAGAACCGTTCCTTTAACTGATTCAACGCCCTTTTCAACCTGAACAAGCTGTTCAACCTTCACGGGTCTTCCTCCCGACAGATCAAACTTTGCAGGGGTTCTTGAAGAAATGGTAAATCCGCTTGAGAGGCTTCCGCTTCCCGATTCGGTAATATAGCTGCCTCCCTTTTCAACGTTATTTGAAACAACAACGCCGTAGGAATATAAATCTCCCGTCACATCCGACAAAATAAGCTCATCAATTTCGCCCGATGAATTCTTATGATAATAAAGAACGTCATTTTTGCTTATGGTTATTCCGTCCAGTCTTGCGCCGTAGATTCTTATGTATTCGCCGTTTCTTGAGGCATCTGTTTTCTTAACGTCGATTATTTTAACATCTCTTGCAAGCCGTGAGGAACCAAGCTTATTGCCCGTCAGATCAAAAAGTCCGCCCACATTATTGGTCTCATTTAATTTTTCAAGCTTTGCACCCGAGCCTTCGGTAAAGGATACCTTCACAACAGAAGAACGGTAAGCGGAATAATCCTTTTCGGTTGCGTATTCATATAAGGTTCCGTCGGGAGCAGCAATATTTGCATAATACGAGGTATATTTAGCTCCTGAGGAATTGGTAAACTGCTTGCTTCCCACCGAAATCACAAAGCCCACAAGTTCTTCTGATGCTGAAGGAGATACCACGTCGGCAATCTCTCCGTTTCTTCCGAGAAGCAGAGTAACGGTACTTCCGTAGTTAAAACTTCCGTTTGCCGCAAGCTTTTTGAAGGCTTCGGTGGTTTCTATTTTATAGCTTACACCCGAAAGAGTAATAGATTCGGGGAATTCAATGCCCGGAGATGCAGATTCATAAATTCCCGTTTTCTTTTCCGAATATACCCAGACAGTATTGAGAGTTTTTGAATAGTAAACAATATCGTTCGCCTTGATATCCGAAGCCGCCGACTTAACTCCGCCCTTCAGTATTTCCGCATCCGAAGGAATTCCGTAGGTTGAAAGCACCGAGCTTCCTGCCGCGGTGTAGGGGCCTTCGAGCTTACTTCTGTCTACCGATACATAGCGCACATTTCCGCCGGAATCACGAACCACCGAAACAGTATCGCCTACGCTTGCCATGGAAGCAAGTGAGCTGTAGCTTGTTTTTGCGGAATCGTAATATGCAGTTGTATTGGAGGGTAAATCAAGCGCCTCCGTTACTCCGTCTTTGGTTACTATAATATCGCCGCCGAGAACTGCACTTACCGCATAAACCTCTGCATTCGAACCGTCAAATACACGGTCATCGGTAAGTCCCAGAAGCATATATGAAATATTGCCTGCCTCATTGGTAACAACGGTTACGCTGTCTCCCTCATTAATCTGAGAAAGCATTGCAGAAAGGGTGGATTTGCTTGTTTTTTCATATACGGTGGTATTGGTCTGAGCGCCCAGCATTTTTGAAACACCGCCATCAGTTACCCAGATATCCTCACCTCTTACCGAATCGACGGTATATGTAGCAACCCCCTGAGCTCTGGGGAAGAAGCCTGCAATTTCGTTATTTGCAGTTTTAATAAGCATATCCCCCGTTCTTCCCACGTGGGAATAGTCAAAATTGCTTCTTATTTTAAAAGTGCCTGCAGAGGTAAAAACTCTGTCTGAATCAATAGTGGTATCCTGCTTTGAGGAAGCTATAATTACCGCATCCTCGGTAAGCTGATAGCCGAGAGTTCCAAGATACGGCTGACCCTGCTTTGTATTTAAGGTAAGCATATTATAAATCATTGCCACAGCATCAATTCTTTTCATATGCTCTCCGATTTTGGAGGAAACATCGTCAAGAAGACCGATATTTGCGGCAATTCCCATCTGACCATAGGGCCATTCGCTTCCGAAATCCTCATTGGTATATCCCAACATTTTAAGAAGAATGGTTACCGCTTCTTCGGTTTTAACCGCTCCCTCGGGTCTGAAGGTGGAATCAGGGTATCCGCTTACGATGGAATTAACCACAGCTACCTTAACATAGCCTGCCGCCCAGTGAGTTCTGGGCACATCCGCAAAGGGAGAGGTATTTGTGGTTGCCGGAACACCGGTTTTATAAACCGAAGCCGCTACCGCAAGCTTGGTAAACTGCGCTCTCGTGAGACCGCCGTAAAAATTGTATCCGGTGCCGTCCCCGTGGAAAATATCCATTGCATTTAACATTGCCGCCATTTCATCATAGGTGAAGCTATGAGCCTCCGCCTCAGGGACGAAGCTCCCCAAAGGAAGAATCAGCATCAGCGCAATGAAAAGGCAAAGTATTTTTTTCATTTTTATCATCCTTTACTTATTAATCGTGTCTTAATGCCTCAATAGGATTAAGCTTTGCCGCTTTGTTTGCAGGGAAGTAACCGAATGCAATGCCGATGGCAGCCGAAACAGAAAAGGCGATAAGAATTGATTCCACCGATATCGCCGCAGGCATACTCATCAGCTTTCCCGCCCCGAAGGCGGCAAGTATTCCCAGAATTATTCCGAGAATCCCTCCGATTGCGCTGGTGGTTGCCGCTTCAACCACAAACTGGCTCATAATATCGCGTCTCTTTGCGCCCAGCGACTTTCTTATTCCGATTTCCCTTGTTCTTTCCGTTACTGAAACAAGCATTATATTCATAATTCCGATTCCGCCTACGAGAAGTGAAATCCCCGCAACGCCAACCAGAATCATAGTCATCTTGCCCGTCATTTCATCAATGGTTTCTATCATTTCATCCATGGAGGAAACACGGAAGTAGTTTTCATTTGCGAAAACCTTCATAAGCTTTTCCTTTAAAAGCTCCATTCCCTTCTGAACGGTGTCTTCATCCACGGTGCTGTAATAATAGGTGCTAATTCTTGCGAATCTGGAGGCGGTGGTATAGGGAATATAAATGCAGTCATCTGCGGTTCCCGCTTCTCCCGATGCCTTCTGCTCAAGCACTCCCACGATTCTGTAGACCGAGTTATTGATTTTAAGAGTCTGACCTATGGGGGACTGCCCTGCGTAAAGCTCCTTCACGATATATGTTCCCACAACGCAGACCTTCTGCTTTTTGGCAATATCTATATATTCAAGGAACCTGCCGCTTGCAATATCAAGCTTTCTTATTTCCGCATAGGTTTCGCTTACCCCCGTTACGGTGGTGGAAATATTGTTGTTTCCTTCCTTTACTGTTCCCGAAACTCCCACGCTGGGCGAACAGCCCATAAAAACTTCGGGATTTTCATCGGCAATGGCAAGCATATCATCAACGGTCATTCTTCTTGAACCGCCTCTTCCCGTAACGTTAACCGTAAGAAGATTGGTTCCCATGGATTCGAAGGTTGCCACCATTTCGTTGGTCATACCGTTGACCATACTCACAAGAACTATAACCGCCGCAATACCGATAATTATTCCCAGCATAGTGAGAAAGGCTCTCATTTTACTGGTTGCAAGGCTTTTTAAAGCCAGAATAAATGATTGCTTGAAATTCATAATCTATCCCTCATTCATTTCATCGGATATTATTTTTCCGTCCTGAATTCTTACTATTCTTCTGCACTGAGCGGCAATGGAATTATCATGGGTTATGATAATAACCGTATTTCCTTCTCCGTTCAGCTTTTTCAAGAATTCAAGCACCTCAATTCCCGTTCTTGAATCAAGCGCACCGGTAGGCTCATCCGCAAGAATTATTGTAGGGTCTCCTGCAAGAGCTCTTGCAATGGAAACTCTCTGCTGCTGACCTCCCGAAAGCTGGGAGGGATAGTTCTTTTCTCTGCCCTTTAATCCAACCTTTTCAAGAGATTCCATTGCCTTTTTTTCCCGCACCGCCTTGGGAACTCCCTTATAAACAAGAGGAAGCTCCACGTTTTCAAGAACGCTGATTTTAGGAATCAGATTATATTGCTGGAAGATAAAGCCGAGAGTTTTATTACGTATCTCTGCAAGCTCATCCTCCTCCATTTTGCTTACATCGTTGCCTTTTAGAAAGTAGCTTCCCGAGGTGGGAACATCAAGGCAGCCGATAATATTCATTGCGGTGGATTTTCCCGAGCCCGACTGACCTACGATTGCAAGAAGCTCTCCCTGATTTACCGTAAGGTCAATCCCGTCAAGAGCATGGATTTTTTCCGCACCGCTTTCATAAATCTTATAAACCTCTTTAAGCTCTATAACCGGAGTTGCCATTATCTCATTCCTCCGCCGAAGCTTCTGTTACTGCCCATGTTGCCGCCTCCGCTGAAGCTTCTGTTTCCGCCCATATTACCGCCGCTGAAGCCTCCGCCGGACATTCCTCCGCCGGACATTCCTCCGCCAAAGCCGCCCATTCCGCCGCCCATTCCGCCGGGCATGGTCTGGGTTGCTCCGCCGTTTCCGAAGCTTGTTCTTATATATACCTCATCTCCTTCGGAAAGCCCCGAAAGAATTTCAATATTGTTTTCATCACTTGCCCCCGTGGTTACAATAACTGCCGTGAAGCCTTCGGGAGCATTTTTCTGCATTGCTTCAAGCATTTTCTTCTGCATTTCCTCACGGTTTCCGAAGCCGCCCGCGGAAGCATTTCCGCCCTTGCTCTCCGAAGCATTGTCTTTTTCATTTTTCTCCGTATTTTCACCTGAAGCCGCTTCTTTATTTTCTTCACTCTTTTCTGCAGTCTCTTCAGTCTTCTTATCAGCAGCTTCCTCTCCGTTCTGAGGTCTCATTCCTCCGAAACCGCCCTGCGGTCTTTCTCCGTTTCCGAAATTGCCCTGCGGTCTCTCTCCGTTTCCGAAGTTGCCCTGCGGTCTCTCACCGTTTCCGAAGCCGCCCTGAGGTCTCTCACCGTTCCCGAAGTTACCCTGAGGTCTTTCGCCGTTTCCGGAGCTTTCTTCAGTCTTTTCAGACGGAGTTGTATTATCTTCTGCGGTTTTATTCTCTGATTTTTCCGGCTCAGTCTCAGACTTTTTCTCTTCCTTGCTATCCTCTGCGGGAGCAACGGAAGGCTCGCCCTTAACGTAAACTATATTTCCTCTCTGAACTGCGGAAACGGGAATTACCAGCGCATTGATTCTCTGCTCAATGATTATTTCCGCATTAACGTTCATTCCGGGAATAAGGCCTGTCGCATTGTCGAGAGTTATTTCAACGGGGTAGGTAGTAACACCGTTTGCCGTTGAACCGGTAACGCTTACCTTACTTACCTTGCCCGTATACCTTCTGTTTTCAACGGCATCTGCCGTGATTTCAACAGTCTGCCCCTTTTCGATTTTGGAAATATCAAGCTCGTCAACGGAAATAGAAAATACAATACTGGATAAATCCGCAATATAACACATTGTTGAAGCGCTTGAAATATTATCTATGGTATCTCCAGCCTTAATCTGCTTGTAAAGAACGGTTCCGCTTATGGGAGCCTTGATGGTATAATCCTCAAGCTTATCATATGTATTCTGAAGGGAAAGCTCCGCATCTCTTAAGGAGTTTTTTGCATTTTTTACGGTTTCGTCAAGATTTGAGCTTTCAATCTGCGCAATAATTCCGCCGGCATACATTTTATCGCCCATACCGTTATATACCTTTTTGATTTCACCGGCAACCTCTGCTGTTACTGTTTTCTTTGCCTTGCAGGTAAAGGTTCCCGAGCTGTTGCAGGCAACCTCGCCCACAACTGCAGTCGCAGTAGTACCCTCACTTATTCCTCCGGGATTTGCAACCTCAATATCAACGTAAACCACACTTACGTTGTTTTCGTTGGTAATTGAACCGGTGGAAACTCTTGTAACCCTTCCTTCGGTTTCGTAGAAGGAATTATCAAGGGTAACCTTAGCGGATGCGCCGTTATATATGTATGCCGAATCTGCCTGATTGAAGGGAATTGTAAGCACCATTTTCGAGGTATCAATAAGGTCACATATTTTTGTTCCGTTATTTACGTTATCCCCTTCCTGCACATACATATTGGTTATTACTCCGTCGATGGGAGCTTTTATATTAAGGTTTTCAACATTTTCCATGGTTGTATTGTATGAATTTCTTGTTTTTTCCATGGAAAGCTCTGCTCTTTCAATTGTATTCTGCATTTCGGTTGTATCTATGGTATAAAGCACCTGATCCTTTTCAACCTGATCGCCCTCCTCGAAGGTACAGGATAAAACGTCTCCTGAAACGTTAGCCTTAACCTCATAGCTTTCAATTGCCTGCAGGGTTCCCGACCCCGAAACGGTAACACGGATATTACCAAGGGCTGCAACGGCAGTATTTATTTCCTGCTCTACCTTCTTACCCTTTGAGAAATAGGCTATTGCGCCTCCCGCACCGATGCATACAGCAAGAATACCTGCAACTACAATGTTTCTCACTTTTTTGCTTTTAAATACAGGAAGCTTGACTTTTGATAATAAATTCCTGAAAAAGTTCATTTTCAACACCTCATCTTAAATCATAACTTATATTTGTGAGAATTCTGTGAAAACGGGGAAAAAATTTCAGATTTTTTTATGTAAGCCCCTTTATTACTATTGAAAAACAGGCAGAATTAAGATATAATGATTTCAAGCATAGCTTGAAATCAGCGATATAAATTCCTGACGGAATTTGCGATATACCTTGCGGTGCGATATATTACTTCGTAATGCGATATGTCCCTTTGGGACGAGATAAAGGAATTTATATCATATCGCAATCGAATGTAATGAGATTATATCGCATTTGAACAGAGTGAAAATATATCGCA
>JAZQFU010000224.1:0-9043 GCA_045539675.1 Clostridia bacterium
ATGCATAAACTGTGATAATGAAGATTATAAAGAGATAATTATAGACGAAATATTGTATGAAAAGAACTATGACAGATAACTGTTAATAATTTATATTTACAACTCCCCTTTTTTATACAAAATTTTTATTTTGTATAAAAACATATATTGAGTTTTATAATACCTATATATAAATGAAAACAATCTTCCCCGGTCTGTACTCCTGATTATTTAAATCCGAAACAGTAAAAAAAGAGCTTTACGTATATGCAAAGCTCTTTTTTAATATGGATTATTTTATCATTTCTTCAAATTCATCTTCGGAAATAATTCTGATTCCAAGCTCTGAAGCTTTTTTCAGCTTACTGCCGGCTTCAGATCCGGCAAGAACATACGTTGTTTTTGAAGATACAGATCCTGACACCTTACCTCCGTATGATTTTATAATTTCTGTCGCTTCAGATCGAGTGTATTTTTCAAGTGTTCCGGTCAATACAAACACAGCATTTTCAAATCTGTTTTCAATAACAGTTTTAACCGATTTCATATTTACACCGTATCCTCTGAGCCTGTCAATTATTTCTTTTGATTTTTCCGATGAAAAATAATTTACTATGCTTTCCGCCATTATTGCTCCAATTTCGTCAATAGTTACTAATTCATCGTATGTTGCATTTTGCAATCTTTTCATATCCTGGAAATATTCGGAAATTGTCTGTGCGTTTTTGGAACCGATATGTCTGATTCCAAGCGCAAAGATTAATTTTGACAAATCATTTTGTTTGGATTTCTCAATGGCTTTAATAAGATTGTTAACTGATTTATCTCCCATTCTGTCTAATTGTATAAGCTCTTCATATTTCAGTGTATATAAATCAGCAACATCATGAATAAGCCCTTCATTTATAAGATTAACTACATTAGATGGCCCCATACCTTCAATATCCATTGCGTCTCTTGATGCAAAATGTATTATGTTTCTCTGGAGCTGAGCCGGACAAGTGGGATTAATGCATCTCACCGCGGCTTCATCACGGTATTTATAAACCTTAAGACCGCACGAAGGACACTCAGAAGGTATTTGTGTTTTCACAAGTCCGTCTTTTCTTTTGGTTATAACTGCTTCAACAATTTCAGGTATTATCTCCCCTGCTTTTCTTACAACAACAATATCCCCCACTCTGATATCTTTTGTTTCTATGTTATCATAATTATGCAAGGTTGCTTTACGGACTGTTGTGCCTGCCAGATGAACAGGTTCAAGAACGGCATTGGGAGTAAGAACTCCTGTTCTTCCAACCTGAACAACAATATCAATAAGTTTTGTCTCTTTCTCCTCGGCAGGATACTTATAAGCAACAGCCCATTTTGGTGCTTTGGCTGTGCTGCCCAGAGCCTTGCGTTGAGAAAGTGAGTTAATTTTTATCACCGCACCATCGATATCAAAATTATATCTTTCTCGGTTTTCTCCGATTTTTTCTATAATCCTTATAATATCCTCCGGCGATTTTGCGATTTCGTAATCGGGAACAACCTGAAATCCGATTGATTTCAAATATTCCAGCGTTTCATAATGTGTCTTAAAAGTTTGGTTTTCAATCTCCTGTATGTTGAATATATAACACGAAAGGTTTCTTTCTGCTGTTACGGATGAATCAAGCTGCTTCAAAGAGCCGGCAGCTGCATTACGGGGGTTTGCAAAAAGCTTTTTGCCCGAAAGCTCCTGTAATTCATTCAATTGACCGAAAACTGAATGACTCATATACACTTCCCCTCTTACGGTAATATTAATATGTTTTTCAGACAATTCGGAAGGAATATCTTTCACGGTTTTAATATTTTCGGTAACATTTTCACCTGTTCTGCCGTTTCCGCGAGTTGCACCGTTTTTAATAACAGAATCTTTATATGTTAACGAAACAGACAAACCGTCTATTTTGGGTTCAACAACATACTCAAAAGGTTCATTTAATAAGCTTTTTATTCTTTCATGAAATTCGTATATCTCTTCATACGAAAACACGTCAGATAAGCTTTCAAGCGGAACTTTATGTTCAACAGGTGCAAATTTTTCATTTACTCCGGCACCTATTTTGTTTGTAGGCGATTCGGCGGAATAGTATTCGGGATATTCTGCCTCAAGCTCTTCAAGCTGTCTGTACAGCTTATCATATTCCATATCCGAGATTTCCGGTTCGGATTTTTCATAATACAGCTTACTGTGATAGCTCAGCAATGCTCTTAATTCTTCTATTTGCTTTTTTTTACTATCCATTTTTCCTCCATCAGAATACAGCAATTATCTCTTCGATTGCAAAATATGGATCCATCAAACCGTTTTTAACCTTATAATCCATTTCTGCAAGTGTTGTTATGATTCTCCTGAAACGTGATAATTCCGTTTTTCTGCCATATTGTATATATTTACCTATAAGAAATGCTCTGTTGGGAGCCAGACCGAGAAGTTCTCTGCTTTCCTGAGAAGTTATTCCGTCTTTGGAATTATTAACCGAAATATAAATATTAATAAAGTTATCACATATGATAGAAAAAAGTTGACCGGCAGGGTGTTGGTTTTTCAACAACTTCAGATCTGAGAGAATCTGAAAAGCTTCTTTTTTTCTTCCGTTAATTATTGCATCAAATAATTCATATACTCTGTCTTCAATATTTTTTTTAACAAGAATATCAATTGTAGCCTTTTTTACTTCCGTGTTGTCACCAAGATATGAACATATTTTATCCACATTTGTAATGACGGAATTAAGATCCCCGTTACATAATGAAAGAAGATATTGCAAATCATTTTTTTCGATAATTTTTCCGTTTGATTTGAATGCTCTTGCAGCAAAGGTCATAAGATCTGACGCAGAAAGCAAATCGCATTCAACTACTATCCCCTGCTTATCAGCAAGCTTATAGATAGGAGAGGTTTTGTATTTTGTTATCCCTGCTGCTTCTTTTATTATGATAACAGTATACTCCGGAATATCAGAAAGAATTCCCGTCATCATATCTTTAACATCTTTTTTTAAAGACGATGATAATAACCCCAGAGAATTAAAAAGAATAAGCTTTTTATCGCTCATTAAGGGTACTGATTCAACAACATCATGCAGCTCATTTTTTTCAGGTATTTCATCATACTGAATAAAATTCATTCCCGAAAAATCGTTTGCAAGAATAACTGACTTGATTCTTTTAACGGATGTCTCTTTTATATAATCTTCATCACCGCAAAAAAGATAAAGATTATCTGTTATATTCTCTTTTAATCTTTTGTTAAGCTCTTTTGAATTCATTATAACGTTCCGATAATAATCCCTTCGTATTGATTGTTGACAACATTTTCGGGTATACAGATATTATTGAACTCCATATATCTGAAATTGTCATATGTAAATATATTAAGATGTTTTCCTGTTTCTGCACCATGCTTTGAACTGTGTATTACAAGTTCTTTGTTTTTCCTTTTAATACGTATTTTATCAATATTATACCTGTAAGTTCCCTCTGATGTCAATAACATATTTCCTGTTTTAATATTAAGTTTTCCCGAAAATTCCTCTATTTCACAACACAAGCGGTTGAGTCGTTCTACTGTTGGCATATGTTTAAGAAACGCTTCCGGAACAATGACTTTTTTGATACTAATTCTTTGTGCAAGTTTTTCAAGCGAATTTAATGCCTCCATGGTATTAATAATATACACATCAGCTTTTCCGCGACACTTTTTATTTATAACTGAATATAAATCATAATATTCAGTTGATGATGAAAAATCAACAACTGCGGTATATAATCCGTAGTTTACTGCTACCTTACCGCTCTGCTTACCGCATAAGGAATAATACTCTGCCTTGTTACCCTTCAAATATCCGGACGGAAAAACAATATTTGCAACAAAAATTATTGATAAAACAACACATAACGTTGAATATATCTTTGGCGACTTCTTCGCTCTTTTCAGCAAAACAATAATAACGTAATATATAATTATTATCTCTATAGCAGGAACAATAAATTTTATTTCATTCAAAGGTAAGTACGATAACAGCTTAATTATTGTAAGCAGGATTCCGGATATAAGCTTCAACGGTAAAAACACATATGGCGCAACGGCATTAAATAATGTTGCAAGCAATACAGCCGGAATACCGTAAAACATAATTACAGAAACAAACGGTGTAACAAGAAGATTACCTATAACAAACGAAAACGATGCCTTTCCGAAATACATAATAAGAATCGGAAAGGTAAGAATATTTGCTGAAAGTGTAACCGCAACAGCTTCAGAAATTCTTTTGCTGATATATCTTATGCGAAAAGTACATACTTTAGAAAACAGTATAATTCCGGCAACAGATAAAAAAGAAAGCACAAAACCTGCATCGTGAATAATGAAAGGGTTTGCCAGAATCATTACCAAAGCTGTAGCAAGAACCTTATGCAGCGAATCCTGTGTATCATTTAACCTGTAGTCACTGATAATATACATAAGACTCATAATAAGTGCTCTGACAACAGAAGGCGTAAATCCAAAGAATAATGCTATCAATCCGGAAAAACAGCACCCTGCTATACAAATTGAAAGCTCATTAAGATTGGTAAGCTTAAGCAAAAACATCAGCAAAGATATAAGTAAAGTGAAATGCATTCCCGATACAACAATAACATGTGACAGTCCCAAAGCAGATAATGTATCATAAAATTCACGTTCCGAATTATCCCGGTTGCCTGTAAGAATTCCGGATACAAACAAAAAGCTTTCTTTATCAAGAAATATCTGTATACAGTCATTTATCTTTTCTCTGAATCTGTATATGTATTTCCGAATAGAAAATGTTTGTGACTGACCGGTAAAAACTATCTTTTCAGGATTCATACCGAGAAAAGTTCGTTCGGATGAATAATTTTCTCCTTGCAGAATCTGAGCATTTATCTTCTGCAGCGGGTAAAAATTTACAATAGTATCGCTTATTTCTATTTTGTCTCCTATTTCAGATGAAAAATCATCAGAATATATTGTGATATGGCAGTTTGCATTTTTAAAGTTTTTATCTTCTAATCTGCATCTGAACGAAATTCTTTTTCCGCTCTTTTCAGGGTTTGAATTAATAATTGCACTTCCGTTATATTCGGTACCATCCAGATAAGAGTAACTCTGATTTATAATTTGTTCCGGAATAACTCCCCATAGCACTCCCAATGCAAATACAACAACAAAACCGATAATTCGTCTGATATTAAAATATCTGAAATAGGGAGATACAATCATTACAAGAAGAGCTGAAACTGAAAGTACTGACCATAAATCAACAGTTATATGATATGTAATATACCCGAAAACAAATACTATTATATACAGCTTTACAGGAATTTTTACAGTATGCAAAACAGGGTCTTGCTTTTGCAAGACCCTGTCACATACATTATGAGCCATCAAAATATTCTCCGTGCTGAATGATAAACCCCGCTATAATGACCGGAAAGATTATCAATCCGCACAGTATACGAATTGGTAGATGCATGAATAAACTGATCGTTGCCTACATATATTCCAACATGACCGATTGAACCACCGTATCCGTTAGCGAACAGGATAAGATCACCGGGCTGAAGTGCAGATTTATCTACGTAATAACCATTTGACAACTGATCTGCAGCTACACGGTTTAAGGTTACACCAAATTGACTGTATACATATTTTGTGAAGCCGGAACAATCAAACGAAGAGGGGCCGTTTCCACCGTATACATATGGTCTGCCTAAAAACTGCTTTGCGAAATCAACGACCTGCTGACCTTTGGAAACCTGAGGAGCAGCTCCGTATTGAATATACTGTAATGCAAGATATCCTTCAACACCGTTATAATTAGCACGTGCCCATCCGTATCCTACATCTGAAATAATATACACTTTGGAATACTTGGGAAGAGCTGCTATAACAGCAGAATCAAAATCCGGTGAAAATCTGAAATTAAGCGAATCCGCCGTAACGTACGCATCCGCATTTACAGCAACGCCTCTGTTAACGTCTCCTCTGTTAGTCGGCTGAGCAGCACGTACCGTAACATACTGAGCTGAAACATACGCAGAAGAATTATTAAATGATATTTTAAGCCAGCCGTTTGATTCATAATTAAGAATCTGAACAGTCTGCCCATTTGTCAACTGCCCTATAATACCGTATCCGGTTCCTGCTCCGCTTCTGACATTAAGAACACTGCAATTAACAACACCTGAATCATAAGCGCTTACATTAATCACAAATATGCTCAAGATGACTACAAATATCAGAAGAGCAGAAGTTTTCTTTAACATTATGCACATCATCTCCCTTTTATTAATCCTAATCAATTATACAACATATTTCCGGATTTGTCAACCTTTCTTTCATTGCTGCTGAAATCACGAATTTGAATTATCGTGAATTAAATACTTGTTTCATATCATATATTTGTGTGAAAGGAGCAATTTTATGTTAGAATTATTATTGCAGTTCATATGCAAAATACCTGCTTTATGGGGATTCCTGGCAGGAAACGGTGCTTTCAGAAAGCCTCTCTCGGCTAAAGAGGAGGCAAGACTGTTGAATGAAATGGAAAACGGCAGCAGCGAAGCTAGAGACACTCTGATTGAAAGAAATCTGCGGCTTGTGGCTTATGTTACCAAAAAGTATTCTCAATGCGATAAGGAACAGGATGATTTGATTTCAATCGGAACAATCGGTCTTATAAAAGCGCTGAACACATTTAAAAGTGATAAAGGCATACGATTTGCCACATATGGAGTAAGATGTATAGAAAATGAAATTCTTATGTGTTTACGTGCAGAAAAAAAGCTCGTTAATGAAATCTCAATAAACGAACCTATCGGATTTGACAATGAAGGAAACGAAATAAACTTAATTGATATTCTGTCAGATGAAGAGGAAAGTGTTTTTAATTCTGTAAATCTGAAAATGAATACAGAAAAACTTTACAAGGCAATAGAATCGGAGTTGAATGAGCGCGAAAAAGAGATTATTGAACTCAGATATGCCCTTTCAAACGGAAACCCGAAAACTCAGAGAGAAATTGCAAAAATGCTTGGTATATCACGCTCATACGTATCCAGAATTGAAAAAAAGGCCATAGATAAACTTGCAGCTGTTTTAAAAAAATGAATAAACCCACGCTCTGCGTGGGTTTATTCATGAGCATTTATCATTCTTAGAATCCTGAGAAAGAGAATTTGTTATAATCAATCCCACTTTTTTTGCTTCCTTCAGCAGGTTGCGGTATTTAACTTCTGCAGCAGTTAATTCGTAAATAGCAAGTTCAATGTTATCCGGCGTTACTGCCATATCAAAAGCGTTTCGTGCATAAATTATTTCTTCCAGAGCATTGTTTATGTTTTGGATTAACCATTCACATGGATTTTCATCCTTTTTGTTCTTATAGATAAATTTTTCTATAAATTCCTTCATTTACAGCTTATCCTTTCGCTTTTTTATATTATTCTATGCAGGAAACATAAGGAATTATACCTATATTCTGAATAATATTACAAAACCGGAAAGATAAGCAAAAACAAAGTTCCCGCAAAGAAATTACAGGAACTTTAAAAGCAAATTATTTAATTGAATCAGAAAGCAATGAATCAAACTTGTTAAGAGTCATTTTAATGCGGCTTTGCAATGCTGAAATTTCAGATTTTAATTCATCGTGAACGGCTTTGGTTGCATCAATTTCTTTTTGCGCTTCTTCCTTTATCTTTGCTTTTTCAACAATATAAGCCGCTTTTTCTTTTTCTATAGTTTTTCTGGCTTCAGAAAGCATTAATTCCGATTTTTCATCAGCTTCCTTGATAATAGCTTCAGCTCTTTCTTCTGCATTGATATACATCTGTGAAATTTTTGACTTTTCCTCATCGAAATCAGAAATTGTTTTTTTCAGTTCTTCAATAGTTTTTTCCAGGTCTTCTATATTTTTTTTATATTTAACAATTTCATTATCCTTTAAAAACAACTTGTTATCGATGTTTTTTGAAATCTCAGTTATGTATTCAAGAACCGAAGTCTTACTGAAGCCGAACAGGGCTTTTTTTAATTTTACTGTATCCTGCATAATATCCTCCATTATAGTTTAAAGGGGCTACATAAAAATACACAAACATACAACATATTTTAACATTAAAACGTCTGCATATTTTTTTGAAGCCCCTGTTTGGAGCGGAAGACGAGATTCGAACTCGCGACGTTCACCTTGGCAAGGTGACGCTCTACCACTGAGCCACTCCCGCACCTTCACACAAATTATAACAAAAAGAGTGTGATAAATCAAGTCTATTTTTAAATTTATTTGAAAATTTCCGTCGGATTAATAAATTTTTCATTTTTTATTACTCCAAAATGAAAAATGAATCCATTATTCGAAGAAGCATATCCAAGAATTTCGTTGACTTTAACCTCCGCTCCGTTGGATAATCCTTCTGTCAATTCAATGCCTTTATATATTGCTGCTTCACCATTTATGCTTTTTAATAATATATCAACAGTTGATTCTTTTGTATTTTTTTCAATTTGAACAGTTCCGTTATAAATTGCAATAACAGGTTCTTCGGTTCGGATGTCTATCCCGTTATGGCTTCTGTAATCTTTGGTTTTTTCGTTGTAAGTCAATTTTTCGCTATAATTTCTAACAATATCAGCAGCGAATCTGCTTAAATCCGGAGTATTGTCTTCAATAACAGCATCATTCTTTTCTTCAGCTTTTTTATTTTCTTTAACTAACGACTTTTCATTAACTAAAGGCTTTTCCGTTTGAATTTGTTCATAACGTTTCGGCTCTTCTTTATCCGGAATTACATAATTAACGTTGGACTTGATTACGTTTTGTCTGGTTCTGAATTCGTTAATCCTCTCGGAAACAAAGCTCATAACGAATATAATTGCAAACACAGCAATCACAACTGATACGGCATTAAATACTTTCTGGAATTTTTTCATTCCGTCACCTCCTGTTATGTCTGATAATATTATTTACACAACAGGAATTTTTATTCATATCAGTATATTTTT
>JAZQFU010000225.1:0-5465 GCA_045539675.1 Clostridia bacterium
GATTTATCTTGATGCCAACTCCTATGCCAAGCCGGTTATGAGAACGATAAATTCAACTCCGCCCGACAGCCGGATTCTTCTTACGAATGCAGCAGACGAAGATGGCAACGGAACCGTTACAACAAGACTTTCGAATTACTATTATAAACCGGTAAATCTTATTTTATTTACTGCGGAATTTTATAAAAACAGTCAGATTTTAAAGCAAACCACAATGGAAACCTATACGGTTAATCCGGGTAGCTTTGAAATCATCAAAAGTCCCCTCGGCACGGGTTCAGACAGCGAATTCAAGCTGTTTATCTGGGATGAAAATATGACGCCCGTTACAACACCCTTTGAACGGTAGCCAGCAAATCAAAATCACATATTATTAAAGGAGGAAAATAAAATGAAAAAAGCAATATGTTTACTAATGGCATTAATTATGGCGGCAGGTATGCTTGCCGGATGCGGCGGTGATGAAATCACTTCTGTTGTATACGATCCGGATATCAAGGTGGGAGATACCGGAGGTCTTAAGCTGCCTCTTACCAAGGAAGCAATGACAATGGAATGGCAGGTTATATCCCCTGATACTTCTGTTAATGACAGCTGGTTTATGGATAAGCTTCGCGGCATTACGGGCGTAGACGTTCAGCTTAATATTATGCAGAGCTCAACCGTTAATGAAAAGCTTCAGGCAATCATTGCATCGGGAAATCTTCCGGATATCATCGGCTCGATTCCCGTTGAAGAACACGCAATTGATTTAGCTACACAGGGAGCATTTGCCGCAGTTTCCGATTATGTGGATGAGCTTCCCAACTTTAAGAAAACCTTTGTTGACAATGAAGAAAACAACTGGATTTTTGATTCCTATAAAGCTTCCGACGGTAAATTATACGGTTATTACGGATTTGATTATAACCGTGATGTAAACCATACATATATGTACCGTAAGGATATTTTTGATAAGCACGGAATAGAAATGTGGAATAATCCCGAAGAGTTCTATCAGGCTCTTAAAAAATTAAAGGAGCTCTATCCCGATTCCACTCCCTATGTTTCAAAAATGGCTGACAATATATTTACAAGATGGTCTGCAGGCTGGGGAATCAAAGCTCACTCTCCGTATTACGACGAAGAGGAAAAAGTATGGAAATATACTGATACAGACCCCAAATATAAAGATATGCTTGATTTCATGAAAAAGCTTTATGATGAAGGCCTGATGGATCCTGAATTCTTAACTGCAACTCAGGCTGCATGGACTACTAAAATGACCCAGAAGGATAAGGCATTTGTTACCTTTGACTGGATAGACAGAATGACAATGTTTAAAGAACAGACTTTGGAAACTGTTCCCGAATATGACTTAAGATTTGCAAATCCTGTTGGCCCGAATCAGACTTATTCGGAAGCAAATCAGGTTTGCTGGGCAAGATATGTTAAAAAGCAGGAGCCTGAAAGAGAAGAGGTTGCATTCAAACTCCTTGATTTCTGCCTGTCACCTGCAGGTAAGGAATTAATGACAATGGGTATTGAAGGAGAAACCTACGAAATCGGCGAAGACGGAATGGCAGAATACATCGGCTTTGAAGAAACACCTTCAATGAATGACTTAGTGGAAAAATACGGTATGTTTACGGAAGGAATGTATTTATCCTTTGACAGAAGAAGCTGCTATTTCAACTTCAAGCCTCAGCTTAAGGAAGCTCAGGAATATATGACGGATATATCGCACGTTGATCCCCTTGATCCCATACTTTCATTCACAACAGAAGAAACGAAGAAGAAGAACGAATATGTTATAAATTTACAGGCGGCAGGAAAGGAATTTGCCGTTAAATATATTCTCGGTAATGAATCATGGGATGCATGGGTTCAGAAAGCAAATTCACTCGGCGCAGAAGAGCTTACAAAGATTTATAACGATGCTCAGGCAAGATACGGAAAATAAGTGTAATCCTGTTATTCTCTGAAAATACTCATTAAAAAGAGACTGTCGTTTTACAGTCTCTTTTTCGATATTATTTTTACATACCCGTTGATTTGATTTCCGAAAAGCTCACAACACCGCCACGGTTTAAGCAGCCTTTTCTTGCTTCAACAAAATCAAACTCAAGCTCGGGAATTGAAGCAATCTCTCCGTTAACAAATCTTAAAAGTATTTTCTTAACATAATCAAGCCTTGAAAGAATCCACGCATATCTTCCTCCGAGCTCTTCCCAGCCGAAGGGCTTATATGTATTCATCCATTGCTCCTCATGAAGCTCGGATAAAGAAGCCGTTTTTTCTTTTATGCCGGGCACCGCTTCATTTGCTATACATTCAAGAGCTTTTAAGTCCCTGCTTTCATATGCCTTCCTTATATTCATAAGCACTCTGATTTTTTCAACGGTAATTTCAAAAATCAGCTCTGCATATCTGAAGAAATCCTCCCACAAGGTTCCCTTCCCTGCTCCCTTTACGGCATTTAAGGATGCAATATGCTTTTCAAGGATATCGCCAAGCTCATATGTTTCCGTCATATTATAGAAAAGATCCGTATAGAATATTTTTTTACCCATATAATTGGGCCATATATATTCAGACTTTTCAATTTCATTAACCCACGGATAATGATAGTCAGATAAAGCACGGAATGCCTTCATATCAATGCCCGTTAAAGCCTCCGAAATCTCATAAATTTCTTCTTCGGTGCAATCCTTTCCTCTGAAGCAGTACTCCGAAAATATGGGAAGAGAAGGAAGTGCAAAGGCAATATTTGTTTCATTTCCGTCATCACCGAAGGTAGAAATCCAGACATCCTTAACTTCATAATCAAGGCAGACCTCCATTGCGGGAGTCATACTCTTAAAGGTGAAATCCACCTGGGGCAGCTGCCCTGACCATATCCATATTCCGCCCACGAAAATAACATTTTTATTTAATCTTCTGTGACCGAGAAGAAGTTTTTTATAATCATCGTATTCAAGATGATAATAATCCCAGTAAAGAATATCCATATCCGGAATCATTTTTTTCTTTTCTTCATCCGGCTGAAAATCAAAATCATAATATCCGTTTCCCAGATGACTGTAAAACAAATCCCCGTCAAGGTTGGGCCTGAAGCCGTATTTTTCGGCTATCTCTCCCACCCTTTTAATATGCGGAATAACAATTTCCCTATATATATCTATATATCTTTTTTCTTTTTTCATCCTTATAAGGCCTATGCCGGAGGCTTCATCACAGCCGATGCAGATTCTGTCTGAACGGAAGCATTTTCTCATTGTTTTGAAAATTTCCTCAACAAATTTATAGGTTTGCTCCGCTCCGCATAAAAGCACATCGTTGTTTTCTCTCATATTATCGGTCTCCGCATATCTTAAATACTGACCGAGATGCCCGAGAGTCTGAACCGTGGGAATTATCTTAATCCCCATTGACCATGCATAATCATCAAGCTCCTTAAGCTCCTCCTGAGAGTATCTGCCTCTCCGGTAACCGAAATGAGGATAGCCGCTAAGCTCGAAAACATCCTCCATATAAACCCTTAATACGTTGAAGCCCAGAAGTGCAAGCATATCTATTATCTGCTTGATTTTTCCGATTTTTATAACCCCGTTACGGGAAAGATCAAGAGACATTCCGAGGGTTTCGAAATGACGTTTTTGCGAAATTTCAAAAACGGTATTTCCTTTTTTTATTTCTGTTGAAAACAGCATAAAAGCCCTGTAAAAATCCGTAATCTGACTTCCGCCGACGGTAATTTTTTCACCGTCTGCCAAAACATATACCCCATCGGCTTCACTCTGCTCGAACAGATAATTTTCCTTCTTAAATCCAAGCAGCTTTGAAGCCTTTTCAAGAATGCCGTCAAACAAAATTTTATCCATACTTAATACCCCTTTTTTCGTACAGCTGCTTAATAAATGCTTTCAGCTTTTTTTACACAAAAACCGAGGATTTATCATCCTCGATTTTTGTGCGGAAACGTGGTTTTACTTCTCAATTTTCACGTTGACCGTTGTGCTTCCTGCCGATATGGTATAAAAGCTGCCTTTGTCTTCTACCTTTATCTTCGCAGGATTAACCTTGCCGTCTGCATCCGCATTGCGGTCTACCCACGAAATTGCAGTAACATTCACGGCGCTTTCTGCGGTAATACTGTTCTTTGCAATGAATCTTTCTGCAGTTCCGCCGCTCTTACCGCTGGGAAGCTCCTCTTTGCCGGAGGTTTTCGTTCCTTCCGCCGTCTGGAATTCAATATCCAGCCAGAAGGGATTTGAGCTTGAAGCTCCGCAATAATAACGGTATCTGGTAGAATCAGTTGAGAAAACCTCAACTCCGGTGCTGTATTCACTGTGAGGTCTGAAACGGAAATCAAATACCGATTCCTTTTCTGCCTCAACCGAATCTATAACCACAAATGCCTTTTCATTTTTAAGATAAATATAGTTTCTTATAAACTTTGTAAGCCCCGTCTGCGGATGATATGCCGGAGTTATGTCTGCAACCATATGAGCATATGTTTCATCAGCTGCAGCAAGCTTAAGAGTAGGCTTTGCTTTTTCCCAGTCTTTCGTCCAGCTTGATATTCCAAGTGCATTCTTTGTTTCCGTACATCCGTACTGACCGAGCCCGTTCACCAGAAGAGTGCTGTGATTTTTTGTGTATCCGGTGGTATAGCCGTCATCCGAGAAAATCCATCTTCCGTTGGAATAAATCTGGAAATGCCCCTGATCGGGATGCTGATGCCCTGCTCCCAGAGAATAAAGATAGCTTTCAGCCTTTGCGGCACCCTTGGTTCCGAAGATAGGACCGCTTCTTACTGCTACGGTATCTTCATCTCCGCTCCAGTTCTGCCTCATATATCCGTATCCCGTTTCCTCAAAAAGATAATCCGTCGGATATTCTTCGGGGAGGTCTGCCTTCGATATTCCGGAAAAACGCGGATCATAGTATCTTAAAAGAAGCCATTCATAGACGCTGTATATATCATCGGTTTTATCAATGGTATAAGCATCTATTCTTGTTTTAACCGACTGCTCTACGTATTCCATCGCTCCGTGATCGTTATAACGGTCTGCAAGGAACGCGGTAAAGGGCGCCATAATAAAGTAGCTGTAATAGGAAGCATCGCCGTAATAGAACTGGTCTCTCCAGTAATAAAGCTTATTTGCGGCAAGAGAGTTATACACCGTATACTTTACGGTATTGCGGAAGAAATCAGCATCCAGCATATTTATATTCATAAACTTTTCGTTGAGAATTCCCGCTTTCACCAATGCAAGAGTCGTCTCAGAATGATAGAGATGACCTTCCGTTCCTGCACCGTCATCAGGGAGGAGCGGAATGATATTTTTAAGCTTGTCATTGGCTATGTTAATCCATTCTCTTGCTCCCTCATATTCATCGTAGATTGCCATTGCGGTAACCATAAGAGCGCTGACCGCCTGATGAAGATGATTCTGAAGGAAGTTTGCACGGTACCAGTC
>JAZQFU010000226.1:0-3582 GCA_045539675.1 Clostridia bacterium
AGGCTGAAAACAAATATGAGGAATATAAGCAGACCGTTATAAATAAGGTAGTCGACAAATATAAGCTTTACGAATATGACCATACAGGAAAAAAAGTGCTGGCTGAACAAAAAGAAATAGATAAACAAATGAATGAGGTCAGAAAACGCCTTGAGGGGAATTACTCTTCGGATAACGACAGGAGGAAATAAGTATGGGAAAATATACTGCGGCAGACGTTAAAAAATGGAGTCAGCTTGGAACTGACGGTTTTGCAAAGCTCAGAACAGATGCGACTCAGAAAAAGGAACAGGAGAAGAAAGCGCAGGAGGAAGCAAAGAAGAATTCCTATTCTTATACAGTTACACCGATTAAAGCAACAGGCGGTAAAGGGCCCGTATCTTTATCGCCTTCTGCTATAGGAAAAAACAATCTGCCTTCAAGAGTAGCGGCAGGATATGACATTAAACCGAAGAAGACGGAAACACCGTCTTCTTCGGAACTTTATGAGAATCTTTATCCGCCTGCAAAAATTAAGAGTGGTATTTTTTCTACTGTTGCGAAACCTATGCAGACGGTTAAAACTCCCGAAGACCGTCTTAAAGAGCTTGAAAAGGAAATGCAGAGTTTTGACTGGAATGACACGATAAGAAATCAGTGGGCTGAAAACTATGCTAATAATCCTAACTGGACGGATAATCCCGACCTGCTTCAGGCAAGTAAGGAAGCCTTTGATTATGTGAACCGCCGTAAGGCTGTTGAAACTGAATATCTTTCCCTTGCAGAGCAGCTTAAACAGGGCAACAAAAGTGGAGTACACAGAGATTCATCCGGGAATATTGATTCAGAATCAGGAATAGCAGAGGCAAGGCGTGAACGTGATATCGGAATCACGGCTATGAGACCTTTTGCTTCTCATCAGGATATTTTTACTATGCATAATCCGGATGCGGCTTCTCCCGAGGCGAGAGCGAATTTCGAAAAGGTTAAGGAATATTCTTCGGACGTGGCTCTTGCATCCGACAAAATCGAAGCATATAAATACTATGAAGAGAATAAGGGAAAAGAGTATGCGGATAATCCTTTCGGGCGTTTAGCGGGTAACTATAAGCTTGGAAGAACGGGTATAAAAGGAAACGAGGCAGCTTTTACATCGTATTCCGCAAGCTCTGATGATTTAGAGGCATATGATATTTATCAGGAGCTTAATGATAAAATAAGAAAGAACAGCATCAGCACCTTTACGGATAAAACGGCGGTTGATTCTCTTATTTCCACCTTCGGACAGTATGCTCCCCAGGGCTTAGATCAGCTCACAAGAAGCGGTGCCGGGTGGGTAGTTGGTGCTGTAAGCGGTAATGCGCTGCTTGGTAACCTTGCCGGCTCGGGGCTTGTTGCTCAGTATATGTACGGACAGACTGCAGGTGATGCATACGCAAGGGCGCTGAAGACTGAGAAGCTTACTGTGGATGAAGCTAAAAAGGTTGCAAAAAGTGAAGCAACTATCTCTGCAGTTATAGAATTCGGGCTTGAGCTTGCGGGCGGTGCATTGATAAACGGTATTACTTCCGCAAAAGGTGCAGTTAAATCTGTAGCTAAAAACGGCTTTAAGAAGGCAAGCTCAGAGCTTGCGGAAGGTGCTGCGAAAAAGCTTATTTCAAAGCTGACCGGAGAATCACTTGAAGCCGGTGCAAAGGCAGGCTCAAAGGAAATTGTTGAAGCACTCGTTAAAAGCGGTCTTGATGAAAAAACGGCGGTAAAGGTTTTAAATGCCGCGAAGAATATAGGTAAATTCGCCTTAAGCTCCGGTTCTGAGGGTATGGAAGAGTATCTTCAGGAGGCGGTTTCAATTTCTTCGGACAGGCTGACAAAGGAAGGTAAAGCTCCCGGAATGATGGATATTATTAAGGAGGCTTTTAACTTTGAGGCTTATACAGAAGAAGATTTAAAAAGGATGAATCAGAGCTTTCTCGGAGGTCTGATAATCGGAACGGGCCATTCATCGGCACAGCTTGCTTTTAATGCCGGATGGAGTACGTCCGTTAATAAGCTTTCAAAGATTGTTGAAGCCGGAAATTTCGGAAGTACCATAATGGAAACAAGAAACCCGGACGCTATTATTGAAAAGGCTATTGATTTCGGAACTAAAAGCGAAAACAGGCAGATTAATTCTCTTGCGGCACGTGTGAAAAGTATTTACAACAGCGGAAATATAGCTGAAGGAGATAATAAGCTTTTTAAAAAGAGCATAGGAGAGCTGGCGCTTAAGCTTACAGAGGACGGGCAGAATATTTTTAACGATAGAAGTATATATAATCCTCATGCGAAGATAGATATTCTTACTCACCGCATTATGAACGGTCTTGATGTTACGAATGCGGAGCTTATGCTTTATAATCAGACCAGGAATAAAAACCGCTTTAAGGTTCTTACCGGAATTGACCTTACTGGAAATCCCGGTGAAGTGAGAAAAGCACTTAATAATCTTGTGAGTGAAGGCAAGAGCAGAAAGGCTGTTACTGACGTAGCGATAAAAATCAAAAACGGTGAAGCTGTAACTGAGTCGGATATTGCTTCCCTTGTTACGCATAAAGATTTTCTCGCAAAAGCTTCCGGAATTGAGATTGCCGGAAATACTCCTGCGGAAGTAAGAGTTGCAGTTAAAGAGGTTGTTGCAATGCTTGAGGAGAGGCAGAGGAAGATAAATGAAGAGGAGAGTGCTGCGGCGGAAATGAGGAAGGTTGAAGATATGACTTCTCCTGCAGCTGTTGTTGAGGATTCCGTTGCTTCTGCTCCGGTACCCGAAATAAATGATACTCCTGAAATAACAAAGAATTTAACCGGAACCTTACTTTCTCCTGCGAATCCGGAAAGCTTAAAGGCATATAAGGGCAAGCATCTTGAAACTGTTTTAAGGCTTCTTGAGGATTATGATATCCGTGTTAATGAAAATGCCGACCACGCCGAATATATTCCCAACCGGGCAGGAACGAAGGACATTATCGTTATAAGAAATGATAAGGATATCGCCCATGAGTTAACCCACGCTATTCTCAGAGCAGTGAGAGAAGGAAGGCTTGAAAGAGAAAAATGGTGGCAGTTCTGGGAAGTTCGCGGCAGAAAGATGAGCAAAGAAATTTTTGCGGAGCTTACAAATTCAGAATTCTTTATTAACAATGTTTTGCTTAACGATGAATTTAAAGAGAGCCTTTTCGGAAAGGAAACTGCTTCGGAAATCGGTACGTACGATGAATTTTATGAGGCAATGGATAAGCTCTACGGTGATGATTTCCGTGCTGAATTTACGAAAGAGGGAGCAACAGAGGAAGAGCTTGGAATTCTCGTGAAGGAAGCCATTGAAGAAGAAATATTCGCCTTCGGAATACAGCAGCTTGATGAGGTTGATCCCGGAGCTCTGGAAAGAATGACGGCACAGGACGGCAAGCTCGGAAGACTGATAAAAAGAATTGCTGAGTTCTTCAAGGGGATTATAAACAGCCTTAAGGGAGAAACGGAACCTTATTATCTTAAAGAGGTACGAAGAATCGCCGATAAGTTCAATGCTCTTTATGAAAAAGAATATGCTTCTCAGAATAAAAAGGG
>JAZQFU010000227.1:0-5986 GCA_045539675.1 Clostridia bacterium
TTTAATTTAGCTATACCATGCAAAGGGCTTAAGGGGATTTAAGAATTCCCCTTTCCCCTTTGCAATCCCCTTGGGCCCCCAACCGGGTGCTCATTCGCCGCACGGCTGCTGCGCTATATTTTAATAATCGTAGGGGAGTGCCTCTGGTCCTCCCGATAATCTAAAATACAGATGTCTTCAGCGTTAAGGGGGGGAGTATTTTTGTTCGAATCTCCGATGGCTAACCTTGTTGTGTTAATTCAAAATAAAAATCCTTGTTGTCTGTTTCAGCAGACAGCAAGGATTTTTTAAAAGTTATTCTCAATGATATTTATTATTTCCTCTTCTGAAATATTCTCAAAGGTTATTGAATATGAAACTCCGCCTTTTGTTATGATAAAACAGTTTCCTTCGCGATAAGCGTGAATTCCGCCGATTTGTATATTTGCATCGTGAACTGTTTCTGAATTATAAACGGTGCTTGTTATTCTGGCTCCGCTTTCGTGATTTTCATATACTGTCATTTCATCAGAGCTAACAGCCTGCACATATCCTTCGGGAAGGGTATGCAGGGCATATGGCATTTTTGCTGCAGCAGAGCTGCCGCCGCCTGCACCTCCGCCGCCTCCTGATGCACGTGCAAAGGATTTCATCATAGGAGCTTCCTCGTCGGATGCAGGTTCATCGGATTTGTCATAAGCAGGAATTGTATCTTCTGTTTCAATTGCAACGGCAGGAGCATTCAGAGCTTCTTCGACTGCAGGCGAAACATTTTGCTCGGGAGTTGTAATATCTGTAACGTTTGCATCTGTGCCGAAAACGGGTGATTCTGTATTCTGTTCATCGGCTGCCGCAGATTGAATCGGAGAAGCCTGATTCTGACTCTTTAAATCATCAGCTTCGATTTTTTTGTTTTTAATTGAAAAAGACTGCTCTTCTTCTTTTTTTTCTTCCGCAGCTTCGGTTTTTTCGGCAGCTATAATTTCTTTTGAGCTGTCATCCTGAAGAACAACGGAAGGGTTTATATTTTCTTCAACTGCCTTGTGGGTGAATTCGGGGAAAACAAAAAGTGAAAGACAGACTATAAATACCGCCGCAAGTGAGGTGGCAACATAGTGATGCTTTACGGGAGCAAATTTTACGACACGTGGTTTCTCATTCTGCTCAAGTATTTTTGCAAGTAACTCGGGATCACCCTTTATGCAGTCATTGGCTTCCTTATATATTTTTTTAAACAAAGTCTTCATAACCTCCTTTCAGCTTGCTCTTCAAAAGCTCCCTGCCTCTGTGAAGGTGGGATTTTACGGTGGATTCATTGGAGTTAAGGTATTTGGCTATCTGCGCAACAGATAAATCCTCATAGTAGAAAAGATGAATAACCGTTCTGTATTTCTGAGGCAGCTCGGAAACTACAGAATAAAGGTCACTTTGTTCCTTTGTTTCAAAGGGAATATCTTCCGTCAGGGGAACGGTTTTCTTATACCACGAGGCAGTAAAAACACTTTTCGAGCAATTAACTGTAACCCGTATGAGCCATGCCTTGATATGCTCCTTGCTTTCAAAAGGCTTTTCATTTTTTATAAACCTTAAGAAAACCTCCTGAGTAACGTCTTCGGCGTGCTCCTTATCCTTGGTCTGAGAATAGGCGAGTCGGTATACCATATCGAAATATTCAGTTATCAGCTCGTTTTTATATTCCGCCGTAAGGGGCTTAAGCACAGCCGGACCTCCTCCCACTTATAATACTTCTGAATGATCTGAAAGGTTGCACACTATATTTTACCATATAAGTGAGAGGAAGTACAGCATTTTTTTATCTTGTCAGATAATTGTAAAGCATAATTGCGGCATCAGCTCTTGTAAGCTGCGCTTCGGGATGAAATTTACCCGTTCCGTCACCCTTTATTACCTTAAGACCGTAAAGAAGAGTGATGTAGCCTTTGTATTTATCAACATCATTGAAGGGACAGTTGAAAATTTCATCCATTTTTGCATATTCGTCTAAATTCAGGGCGCTGATAATAAATCTTGCGGCAAGCTCACGGCTTACGGGAGCTTTTTTATCAATTTCGCTTTCGTCTATTATACTGTGTCTTCTTGCAAGCCTGTAATAATCGTCGTATAGGGTTTTTGCACCGATAACAATGGGGCCTCTGTTTATGAAAGCAGAAGTGAGAAGCACCACGAAATCCTCCTGGGTTATGCTTTCCGAAGGTTTGAATTCAGAAGCTTCAAATCCGATTCCGTATGCAGAAAGTGTCTTTATTATTTCTTCGGCATAGTGACCGGAAATATCGGTGTATTCGTTGGGTTTATTCTCTTTGAATTCTTCGTGATTCCAGCTTAAAAGCTTTCCGCTTAGGGGATTAATTCTTCTTGAAATATTATCGTCAAATATGTAAACAGGGGTTGCACCGTTCTTATCGAGTATATAGCAAAGCTTGTATTCAACCTGAGAAAACAGTTTTTCAGCCGCTTCGGAGGGACTTATTGCTTCTGAAACCGAAGGGAATTCTTCTTTTGAATAACCTATGCTGAAGCTGTTAAGTTTTCCGGTGAAAGCATCAACGGAAATATGTATGCTGTCGGCACGGAAGGGGATTCCGTTTACATATCTTACGTAATGCTCCGAGAATTTGTTTTCTTCCTCTTCTTTTTTATATTCTTTAAGCTTTTCGCCTGCGAGTGCGGTTACGCCTTCTGCCATCAGCTTTTCGGCAGCTTCCTCTGATATTTCCTTTAACTCCGTGTCGGAGGGTTTTTCAGCATAACTGTTGAAGCTTTTAAGCTCACCTGTTGCGGCATCAAGAGTATAGTTTGCGTTTTTATACGCACCTTCGCCGCTGAATCGGTAGGATACATATGCATAGTAAACATTTTTATCTCTGTAATCCTGGTTTATGGAATAGGAATTAAGAGTCATATCCTTATCAGGTGCAATAAGCTCATTTTTCTCTATGAGGCTTATGATTTCTTCCTTTGAAAGAAGCCCGGAAATTTTTTCAAGCTCGCTGATTTCAGCTTCTGAAAGCTGAGGGGAGCTTCCGCCGCCTGCACTTCCCATGGCTTTATCCATGGAAGCTTCGTTACGGAAAACAACATCATCGTATTTCGGAGAAAATACCTCGCCTGTTAATGCGTTTATGTATTTTGCAGTATCCTTTTCGGTGTAAGCCGGATAAATTATGGTTTTGTTTCCGTCTCTTGATGTATAATACTCAAGCTTTAACCCCAGCTTTTCGGTAAATGCCTTCATTGCGGCTTCCTTTGATATTGCAGATGAAGGGGATGGGAAGGTAACATTTTCCGTGTAGCTGAGATGATAGTTGAGAAGCTTTTCACCGGTGGAGTCGATAGTGATGCTTCCGGTATTTCCGTAAACGGGAAGACCGTTTTCAACACGCTGAAGACGGAATGTCATCTCGGTGGCATAAAGACTTTCAAACTCTGAGTCATTGTATATTATAAGCTTATCCTTAAGCGAGGGATTAAGCTTGTCTGCAAGATTTTTTGCATTTTCGGCAAAATCCGATTTTTCGGAGTTTGTTATTCTGGGCATACCGTCATCGGCTTTTCTTTCGGAGTAACAGCTGAAATTGGTGATGATTCCGCTTGCAGTAACATTTACACTCATATAGCGGTAGCCGCTTTCGTTATCGGATGACCACTCAAAGGTATAAACTGTGTTACCGCCGCTCTGACGGATATTGCTTGTAAAGTTCGGATATTCCTTCGTATCGGGAATCCTTTCTTTTACCGAAAGCAGTATTTTCTGCATATCAGCAGATTCGGTTTCTGCTCCCATAACAGGCAGTATTCCTGCAAGAATAACCATACAAAGCAGTAAAGAAACAATCTTTTTCATAAAAACACTCCTTTTTGAATTTTTTCCTTCATATATAATACTTTTCTGTATGGGAAAAGGTTGCAAAAAAAGAAAAAAATCATTAAAAATGCAAAAAATACCTTTTTACGTGCTGTTTTTTCTCTTTCATTGACAAATATTATATCATTTGATATAATATTCTATCACTAAATTGCAACGGAGTTGAAGATTTGATCAGAATAGCTATACTTGACGATAATCCCGCCAATGCGGCGGATGTTAAAAAACTTCTTTCGGAATATCCGAAAAAAATAAATTGCAATATAACCGAATTCAGTAATCCTCATGAGTTTCTTCAGAGTGCGGAAGTGCAGCAGTATGATATTGTATTTATTGATATTATGCTGGGAGATAAAAACGGTATTGATGCGGGGGCGGAATTTGCTGAAAAGCAGCCGTATTCGAGCATAATTTTTATGTCTGCAAATGCTGAGTATTTTAAAGATGTTTATAAAGTTCCTCATATTTATTTCCTTACCAAAGAGCTTGAAAGGGAGCGTTTTTTTGATGCCGTTACCAGAGCTGTGGCAAATATAAGAAGGGAATCGGTTACGGTGGAAACCAAAAACGGAACCTATAAAATTGTTCTGCGCGACGTGCTTTGCTTTGAAAGTAATTTAAAGCACACAAGGGTTTGTCTGGCAGACGGAAGTATTGCGGAATATAATGTTAATCTGAAGGAGATTGAAGCTCTTCTTCCCGAGAAGAACTTCGTGAGAATCCATCAGAGCTTTATAGTAAATATGAGGTATATCACCAGGTATGACAGAAAAAATGTTGTGCTTAAGGAAATGAAAACAGTTCCCATAAGCAGAACATACAGTGTGAAAGCCCGTGAAGAAATCACCTGCTGGCTCGGAGGCGGATTATGAATCTGGCGGTAATTATTCCTGCAAACATAGTGGAGCTTTTTCTTACCTGCTATTTCTGGTTTTCACTTCTTGAAAGAAGATACAGTAAGAAAGTCTCTATGCTTATATATTTTCCGGTGCAGTTTTTAAGTGCCATAAGAAGCTGGATGTTTTTTGATCAGCCAACTTCAAAGATTATTATAACCACCGCAATTTCAATGATTCTCCTTTTTATTCTGTTCAAGGATAAATGGTATAAGAAGGTTGCAACGTATGTTATCTATCTTGGGTGTGTTATTTTAGGGGAATGCCTTTCGGTTATTCTTGCAAAATATGTATTCAACAGCGACTTATCAAATCCTACCGCCGCAACGATGGGCAATTTTATGTGGCAGATAACGGCATATATGATAAGCTATACCTTTGTGCTTATAGCTATGATGCTTATGAGAAATAAAACCATTGATCCGGAGGAGAGGGTCACTCAATATGTCTGCTTTTACGTTGCGGTTCAATGTATGGTGATTTTTATATTCACAATTCTTGCATTCGAATATAACGTGGTTTCAAATGCACTGTATATTGTTATGACAATAGTTCTCTTCAGCTCGTTGCTTCTTGCTTTTTCGATTTATAATCTTGTAAAAGGTGCGTTGGTAAGAATCGCAAAGGCGGAATTCATAAAAAAAGAGGCAGAAATAAAGGATAAGCATTTCAGGGAAATCAAGGAGCAGTATGTTGAATTCAGAAGATTAAGGCATGACTTTGTGAATCATATGAAGGTTATAGAATCTCTTGATGATACCGAAAAGCTTAAGGAATACGTACGGGATGTAAAATCCAAGCTTGACAGTATAAATCAGGTGAGCTACTGCAATAATCTTACCGTGGATGCACTTCTTTCCCTTAAGCGGAGTGAAGCCGGGCAGAACGGCATTAAGATTTCCTATTCGGTATGCAGTCTGGAGGATATCGGAATATCTGATTTTGATTTATGCACCGTTATCGGAAATCTTCTCGATAATGCAATTGAAGGAGCCTCAAAGTGCGAAGAAAAATATATAGATCTGAGGATTTTAAGAAAAATCGGAAGAATACTTGTTGTGGTGAAAAATTCTTCTGTTCCCGTAACTGCACCCTTTAATACAACGAAGAGCGATAAGGAGGCTCACGGTATAGGAATCGGAAATATCCGTGAGATTGCCGAAAAATATGAAGGCGAAGCCGTATTTAAATATGAAAACGGCGAGTTTTCCGGAATCGTGAGTCT
>JAZQFU010000228.1:0-4704 GCA_045539675.1 Clostridia bacterium
GAGAAAGCAAGTCTTTTAAGGCACTTTGAATTTTCTGCTCTTAATTCATTAACAAGGTTACTTTGCTTTTCAACGGCATCCTTAACATTTTCTCTTGCGGCAGAAAGAATTCCCATAATTGCCTTAGTGGAATTATGAAGCTCTCTGTAATCAAGAAAGGCATTTATTCCTGCAACCATTTCGATTCTTGTGCCTTTTTTATGGGGCTGAAAATCAAGGATTTTTATTACTCCTATCTCCCCCGTTCTTTCGGGATGAGGCGCACAGCAGGCACAGCAATCTATTCCCTCAATGGTTACAAGGCGAACTCCTTCTTCGAGATCAAGCTTACTTCTGTATTCAAGGGTTGGAATTTCTTCCTTAGACGGAAAGGAAACAGTTATGGGCGCATTTTTATATATGGCACGGTTAGCCTCAAGCTCAACCTTTTCTACATCTTCACGGCTAAGCGGCCCGCTGAAATCAACAGTCATAACCGATTCACTCATATGGAAGCCTACGTTTGTATATCCGAAAAGGTTATGGACTATTCCGGAAACGATATGCTCTCCCGAATGGCTCTGCATTCTTGAAAAACGAAGCTCCCAGTCAAGCACTCCCGTAACCTCAGCGCCCACCTTTAAGGGGTCTTCCGTTTTATGAATTATAATTTCGTTTTCAATCTGAACATCAGAAACCTTTATTCCGTCTATTGTTCCTTCATCCGCACGTTGACCTCCCCCTTCGGGAAAAAATGCGGTTTTATCAAGAACAACATCATATAAATCACCGTTTTTCTCACAGCTTATAACAGTAGCGGTAAATTCACGGCAATATGCATTTTTTTCGTATATTTTTTCGGTCATCATTTTAACCTCCGAAGCAAATGACGGGAGCATATTCTGCTCCCGTTGAAATATTATAAACTATTTAATTTACTATCCAGAATTTCTTTGATAGTTCCCGGATTTCCTGCACCCTTAAGCTCCTTCATACAAGCGCCGAAAAGTGCCTGAGCAGCTTTAACCTTACCGTTTTTGAAATCGGCTACTGCCTGGGGATTTTCTGCAATTACCTTATCAATAACGCTTTCAATTGCGGAAGAATCAACCTTTCTATCCAGTCCCTGCTCCTTACAGTAAGCAACGGGATCAACATTTTCTTCAACAACTGCAATAAGAATCTTCTTACCTGCATTACGGTTGATTTTTCCTTCTGCAACCATTTTAATGATTGTGGTAAGCTTTTCTGCGGTTACTTCAAGATCGTTGAAGGTTTTTCCATCCTTACGGAGAATACCTGCACAGTCGGTTAAAATCCATGCTGCCGCATCCTTAGGCTCACAGCCCATAGCAACAACATCGTCAAGAAGCTTACTGATTTTGTTATTTGAAATGAGCATATCAATTTCCTTATCGGAAATTCCTGCCGCTCTGTACTCCTCGGTTTTTTCATCCAATGCCGCAGGCTTTTCTGCCTTGATTTTTTCAAGCCATTCATCGTCTATGATTATGGGCATAAGGTTTGCATCGGGGAAATAACGGTAATCCGCTTCGGTTTCTTTATTTCTCATTGCAGAGGTTTTTCCCGTAACATCATCAAAACGTCTCGTTTCCTGAACAAGCTCTTCTGTGCCGAATTCAAGGGCATCCATATGACGCTGAGCTTCATATTTGATAGCTCTTTCAATTGCTTCAAAGGAGCTCATATTTTTGATTTCGGTACGAACTCCGAATTCCTCGCTGCCTTCGGGACGGACGGAAATATTAACGTCGCATCTCATTGCGCCTTCTTCACATTCGGAAATTCCGCCGGAACGGAACATATTCTTAAGCTTATTGAGATAAGTAACAACCTCTTCAGCACTTCTGAAATCAGGCTGAGTTACAATCTCGATAAGGGGAACGCTGGTACGGTTAAAATCAACATACGAAGAGTTTCCGCCGTGAACAAGCTTACCTGCATCCTCCTCCATATGAATCTGCTTAATGCGGATATCACGGGGGCCGGCAGAGGTTTTAAGGGTTACACATCCGTCTGTGCAGATAGGATGATTAAGCTGAGTAATCTGATATGCACAGGGCAGATCGGGATAGTAGTAGTTCTTTTTATCAAAGGTTGTATAACGGTTGATATTGCAGTTAAGCATTAATCCTGCGGTAACTGCAAGCTCAACAACTCTTTTATTCATAACCGGAAGCATTCCGGGCATTCCGCAGCAAGCGGGGCAAACACAGTCATTAGGCTCATTTGCCGCTGAGTGACCTCCGCATGAGCAGAATATTTTTGATTCGGTGCTTAACTCCACATGGGTTTCAAGGCCGATGACAAGTTCATAATTCATAATTATTCACCCTTCCTTTCAACGCTGTGTGCAAGGCTTAAGAGAGTGCTTTCTTCAAAGTGATTTCCCATAAGCTGAACTCCGCCCGAAACGAGAGCGGGAATTCCTATAAGATTTGCCGTTGCGGTGAAAATGCTTTCAGCAAATACCTTTTCAAATGCTTCATAAATTCCGTATGCTTCATATTCCTTTTTACTGCAAACGGGAGTAAGAATTGCATCATAGCCTTCAAAAAGCTTTTTCATTTCCTCATAAACCACACGACGGACTCTTAATGATTTGTCATAGCAATCCTTATAACGGTTTTTGGATAATACATCCGAGCCGTATAGAATAACCGCCTTGGTGAGGAAGTTAAAGCCTTCTGTTCTTGAATTTACATAAAGCTCATCTATATTTCTTCTTTTTTCGGAGCGGTGACCGAATTTAACGCCATCGTATCTGGAAACGTTATTACAGGTTTCCGCACACATAAGAATCTGCCATGCAGTATTGGAAAGCTCAAAAAGATTACAGGAGATTTCGGTAACGGTTACCCCTTCCTCCTCAAGCTTTTTGGCATATGCTTTAACATCTGCTTTAACATCTTCGTCAGCCCCATCGAGAAGCTCTTTTATAATGCAGACTTTTTTGCCTTTAACATCTTTATCTGTTGAATAATCGTATTCATTTCCGGGAAGGCTTGTGCCGTCTTTATCGTCATGGCCGGAAATAACATCCATTATTTCTTTTACTGTTTCGCAGTTTTTTGCGTAAGCACCAACCTGCTCACCTGAAGCCGCACAGGAGATTACTCCGTAGCGGGAAACGGTTCCGTAGGTAGGCTTTAAGAAGCATACTCCCGAAAGAGCCGCAGAACGTCTTGTTGAGCCGTTCATATCAACTCCGAGAGCCGCTTTTACTTTACCTTCGGAAACAAGTGAAGCCGAGGCGCCTTTTATTATTCCTTCTGCAGGTGCATAATATGAAAACTCACCTGCAATATCAAGTCCGAATTCGCCGACGTTTGCTTTTCCTGAAATTTCATAGCCTTTTTCTTCAAGTCTTGTTACGGCCTCTGCGCTGAAAAGAGATTTGAAGCCTTCAAGAATACGTGAGCCTGCCGCTGACTGAACTCCTTTAACAAGAATTGTATCGTCAACTGCTATATTTCCTTTTTCATTTAAGGTTTCTGCATAGTATTTCATTTTACACACCTCACTTTACAACTCTGGGAACCTGCCAGCTGTCTTCACTGCGCTCGGGAGCGCCTTCGAGAAGGCTTTCTCTTGTGAAGGGCTGCTTACGGATATCTTCTCTCAATACGTTTTCCATAGGCATAACGTGAACCATTTCTTCAACATTTTCGGTATCGCAACCGGAAAGCTTCTTCTCACTTTCACTCATTGCACCGAAAATTCTCTGCATTTCTGCTTCTTCCTCTTCGTTTAAGGAAAGCTGATTAAGCTGCTGAGCATTGGAGAAGGTTGAACGCTTACCCGCAGATTTACCTGCAGAACCGCCGGTTGCCGCAACTCTCTGAGCAAGGGCACTTCCGCTGCCTAAAAGGTGAACATCCTCAAGCTGCTGATTGGTTACTTCACCGGGAGCCCCAAGAAGAAGATCCTGAGCATTTCCGTTAAGGGGGAATGCAATAACATCAAGAATTTTTTCTTCATCGGTAAGAAGCATTACCATACGGTCAACGCCGGGCGCCATACCTGCATGGGGAGGTGCACCGTACTGGAATGCATTATAAAGTGCATTGAATCTCTTTTTAAGCTCTTCTTCCGAATAGCCTGCGATTTCAAATGCCTTTTTCATTATATCTGTATCGTGATTTCTAACCGCACCGGAAGCAAGCTCTATGCCGTTACATACAAGGTCATACTGATAAGCAAGAACCTCGGTGGGATCTTTGGTAAGAAGCGCTTCCATTCCACCCTGAGGCATTGAGAAGGGGTTATGGGTAAAGATGGTCTCCCCTGTTTCTTCATCGTTTTCATACATGGGGAAATCAACAACAAAGCAGAATTCAAAAGCATCGTCACGGATAAGATCAAGCTGCTCTTTTCTTGCAAGCCAGGTTCTTATCATACCTGCCTTCTTTTCGGTATCGTTTTTCTTATCATCACAGATGAAGAAGAGGGTTTCCCCTTCCTTCACACCGGTAATTCCGGTAATTTCTTTCTTCTGCGCATCACTTAAGAATTTAGCTATGGGGCCTGCAAATTCACCTTCCTTTAAGGTGATATATCCGAGACCTCCGAGACCAACCTCTGCCGAGGTTGCAAATTTTAAAGAATCCTCAAAGAATTTCTTTGATTTGCCCTTACAGTCTGCAACAATACCTCTTACAGGTCTTCCCTTGAATGCAGGAAAATCCACCTGAGAGAAAAAGT